>DATCWZ010000813.1:0-3983 GCA_036566065.1 Streptomyces sp.
TCCCGTCCGGCTTGCGCACCACGGCGTCCTCGTCGGCCAGGGCGTAGGCGGCGTAGGACCCGGTGGCGCTCCAGCCGAGGACCTCGTCACCCACCGCGAAGCGGGTGACGCCCGCGCCCGTCTCGTCGACGACCCCGGCGAACTCGCTGCCGGGGGTCGCGGGCAGGGCGGTGGGGAAGACCTGCTCCATCAGGCCCTTGCGCACCTTGTAGTCCACCGGGTTGACCCCGATGGCCTTGACGTGGACCCGGATCTGACTGGGGCCTGGGTGCGGGTCGTCCGTCTGCGTCAGGCGCAGCACGCCGGGACCGCCGAACTCCTGGAAAACCACTGCCTCCACGACTGCTCCTCTGTGAATCCGCACTGCCGGGGATTCGTTTCCCCACCGGTCCAGCGCGGGGACGGGCCGTTATGTTCCCATCCTGCGGGCCGTGGTGGTGGCGGGCCGGATGGCGCTCCGGCCGCTGTCAGTGGCGGGTGCCAGACTCATGCGCATGACCGAACGTTGGGCTCTGGCCACGGCAGAGGGCGGCGGCGCGCTCCTCGCGCCGCTGGGACGCGACGGGCTGCCCGCGGGCCCTGTCCTGGCCGAACCCGACCTGGTGGAGTCCGTCCGCTCCCGCCCGGACGTGGCGCGGACCTCCCGCGTAATTTTCTCGGTGCGGGTCGGTATGGCGTCGTTGAACGTGTTGCGCCGGTACTTCGTAACGAAAACCAAGTGGACGTGCAGGTTGTGGACAACATGGCGACCGGTTCTGACATCGGGACCAGGGTCCCGGCGCGGTGACACAAACCAGTGCTAGCCTCCGACCGTGAGTCAAAACACCCTGGTCAAGCGGCAGTTCGGGCATCGTGCCCGGCTGTCACTGTCGCCTGCCGAGGTGTCGAAGACCGATGACCAGGCGCACGCCGCGCGCGCTCTGTGGAACCTGCTGCACGCCTGGTGGCAGATGATGCCGAAGGAGCAGCGGACACTCGCCAACGCGGATGCCGCGATCCGCCAGGCCCGCAAGGACATCGACTTTTTGGCCGTGCTTCCGGCGCAGGCCGCGCAGGCGGTACTCAAGACGTACGTCCGTGCATGGCGGAACTGCTGGGAGGGCCGCGCGGATGCACCGAACTTCAAGGGCCGCCTCCGCACGGTGATGTCCGTGGACATCCCGCAGGGCCGCGACCTGAACATCACCCGCGTCCACCGCCGGTGGGGGCAGGTCAACATTCCCAAGGTGGGCCGGGTCCGCTTCCGGTGGACCAGAGACCTGCCCGTCGGCAAGCGGGCCGACGCGGAGAACCGGATCACCGGGGCGCGGCTGGTCAGGGACGCGCTCGGCTGGCACATCGCCTTCCGCGTCCAGACCCTGGTGCCCGAGCCCGAGCCCCACCAGGGTCCGGACATCGGCATCGACGTCGGTATCACCGTCCCCCTCGCCCTCTCAGACGGCAAGACGTACGCGCACGGCCCATGGCTCACCCAGAAGGAGCAGGCCGAACTCCTGCGCCTGGAGCAGCGTGCCGCCCAGCGCAAGCGGCACCGCAGGCCCAGCGAGCGCACCAGCCGCCGCCTGTACCACACCTACGACCGGATCGCAGGACTGCGCGCGAAAGCCAAGCGCCGGGCCCTGGACTGGCAGCACCAGACCACCACCGCCATCGCCCGCACCTACGGCACTGTCGTGGTCGAAGCACTCACCATCACGAACATGGTCAAATCCGCCAAGGGAACCATCGAGTCACCGGGGAAGAACGTCGCCCAGAAGTCCGGGCTGAACCGCTCCATCAGCGGCGAGGCATGGGGGCGCACGGTCACCCTGCTGACGTACAAGACCGCCCGGCACGGCGGCACCCTGCACAAGGTCCCCGCCCCCAACACCTCCCAGCGCTGCTCAGCATGCGGCATCACCACGCCCGGCAGCCGGGAGTCCCAGGCCGTGTTCGTGTGCAAGAACCCGGACTGCGGCTGGTCGGGCAACGCCGACCACAACGCCGCCCGGAACGTCTTGTACCTGTACCGGATGGGCCTCGCGCTCATCCCGGCTGCCGGGAGGGCAGTCGTCAGGCGCGCGAAGCGCGTCAAGCCCGCTACCGCAAGGTAAGCAGGAATCTCCCGGCCCCAGCCGCGAGAGCACTTCAAGGGCAGACCTCCGGTGACGGGCTGAAGAATCTCGCGGCGCTGCGGCGCAGGTTCCCGCAGGCCGTGGCCTATGTCTGGCCGCCGAAGACTCCGAGCCGAACTGGCGTTCTTCCGGCACGACGAGGTGATCGTGCACTGCCCCGAGGACGAAACGGCGACGGTGGCGGAGGCGATCCGCGCAGCCGGGCAGTTGGCCAGCCGGATCACCTTCGGCCGGACACCAGTGTGATTCCCCTTCGCCACGGCGGTGGTCGAGCGCTACTCCGACGCCAAGTAGGCGCCGGGTGCGGACGGGAACGCCGGGGAAGCGCACCGCACCGGCAGCCCGGGGCCGAATGCTCCTCGTACTGGCGCCTCCGCCTCGCCGTAACCACGCGAGTAGGTTTCCCTCATGCACATAGGCCCTTTGCTGGGCTCGGGACGGACCGCCGATGTGTATGAGTTCGGCGACTCCTGGGTCCTGCGCCGCCACCGCGACGGCACCGACACCACCCACGAGCTGGCCGTGATGTCGTATCTGTCGGCCTCCGGCTTTCCCGTTCCGCGCATCGGCCCACCCGCCGAACCGGCCCTGTCGACCGACCTGGTGACGCAGCGGTTGACCGGTCCGACGATGGCGGAGTCCCTGCTGTCGGGCGCGCTCAGCATCGCTGCGGGGGCGGAGATGCTGGCGGATCTCCTGCACGAGCTGCACACGATCCCACCGAGGCTCTCGCAGGACCCGGGGGACCGCATCCTCCACCTCGATCTGCACCCCGAGAACGTGCTGCTGACCCGGCGTGGCCCGGTGGTCATCGACTGGGCCACCGCCGCGGAGGGGCCGCCCTGTCTGGACCGGGCCATGTCGACGCTGATCCTCGCCCAGGTCGCGCTCGACCCGTCGTTCCCGGACGGGGCGGGCCTGCTGGAGATGCTCGCGGCCCTGCTCGCCCGGCTGGCCGATGACGGCGGCGTCCCCGACGACGCCCTCGCCCGGTCCGTAACCCTGCGGGCGGCGAACCCGGCGCTCACAGCGGCGGAGACGGCGGCGCTCGACGACGCCGCGGCGCTGGTCGGGGCACTCGCGGGCTGAACGAACGACCGGTCGCGCTCAGCCGTTCAGCACGTACGCGAGCAGCAGCACGGGGACCGGCCACGCCAGGACGCCCAGCAGGGCCAGCCGCCCGCAGGGGCTCATGCCGCGCAGGAAGGGCGCGAAGTAGAGCCCGGCCAGTACCCCGGCGCCCGCCGCGACCACCCCGAGCACCTCCAGGACGAAGGCGAGTGGAGACACCCCGGAGGCCGCGCTCCACAGGGCCAACATCGCCAGGACGAAGCCCAGCATGGCCGTGGCAGCGGCGGGGACGGACCAGATCAGGACGACCAGCACGACATGCGAGGACTTGGCGGGCCCGGCGGGCCTGGCGGGCCGCGCCGGGCGGGGCGCCCGTGCGGGCGTCGGCTGTGCGAGTGCAGGGAACATGGGCGGCTGCCTCTCAGCGCTGCGGAGCAAGTCCCTCCAGACTGCGGTGTGCGGGCGGCCCGCGCCATCCGCGTACGTACTCGGTCGGGATACCTAGAACACTCATCCCGCACGGGCGTGACAGCTCAGGACCGACAACGGAGGCAAAGCGGACCGGCCGGAGCGGCGCTCCTGCTTAAGGCCGAATTAAAGGCGCCTTAAGTCCTCCCTGCACAGTCCCAAGCTTTCACGTTTCCGCAGGTCAGAGCGATTTCATCGTTGCAAGAACACTTGGAACCCACCGGCTGCCGTGCGTAGCATCAGGCCCCGTCAGCGGCTGACACCCCGGAACGAGAGCGCTCTCAGCGCTGCCCGCGCCTGTCCTGCCCCCTCCCCCTGTCACCCCCGCTC
>DATCWZ010000822.1:0-2343 GCA_036566065.1 Streptomyces sp.
GCCTCGACGACCAAGGTCGAGGTGAACCTCCCGGCCGACCACCCGCTGTCCTCCGTCTCACCGCAGGCGGTGCCGGGCTGGAAGATCGAGGTCACCAAGAGCAAGCTCGCGAAGCCGCTCGATGTGCACGGCAAGAAGATCAACGAGGCCGTCACCAAGGTCACCTGGACCGCGGAGGGCGACGGGATCACGGCCGGATACTTCCAGCAGTTCCCGCTGTCGGTCGGGCAGCTTCCGGAGGACACCGACCAGCTCGTTTTCAAGGCCCTGCAGACCTACAGCAATAAGGAAGTCGTCCGCTGGATCGAGGCCCCCGCGGCTGACGGGACGGAGCCCGAGAACCCGGCTCCCGTACTCAAGCTGACCGCCCCCGCGGCCGACGGACACGGCTCCGCCGCGGACGACAAGAACGGCGCGGGGGCGAGCACGGACCGGGCGAAGACCACGTCCGCGTCCTCTGAGACCGCCTCCTCGTCCTCCTCCAGCGACACCACGGCCCGCGTATTGGGCATCGCCGGGATCATCATCGGTATCGCGGGCGTCGCCTTCGGCGTCCTCGCGGGCCGCCGCCGTACCGCCTGACCCGGCCCGCTCCACCACTCGTACCCCAGACCAGGACAGCCCTCCATGCGCAACACGAAGAAGGTGCTGGCCGCGGCGCTCGCCGCCGCGGCCGCGCTGACCCTGTCGGCCTGCGGCAGCGGCGACGACTCCGGATCATCGAAGCCCGTCGCCGATGTTTCGGGCATCACACCGGCCAAGGCCGGGACCGTGCTCGACCAGCCGTTCACAAAGCCCGACCTCGTCCTCACCGATACACACGGCAAGAAATACGACCTGCGGGCACAGACCAAGGGCAAGCCGACGCTCATCTACTTCGGCTACACCAACTGCCCCGACGCCTGTCCGCTGACCATGAGCAACATCGCCCTTGCCAAGCGGGCGCTGCCCAAGGCAGACCAGGGCAAGCTGGAGGTCGTCTTCGTCACCACCGACCCCGAGCGGGACACCCCGGCGTCCCTGGGCAGTTGGCTCAAGGCCCAGGACCCCGGCTTCATCGGACTCACCGGCGACTTCCCGACCATCCAGGCGGGAGCACGGCAGATCGGCATCGGAATCGACCCGCCGAGGAAGGAAAAGGACGGCACGGTCGTCTCCATGCACGGGGCACAGGTCATCGCGTTCTCCCCGAAGACCGACAAGGGGTATGTGCTGTACGGAGAGGACACCACGGCCGACGACTACACCAAGGACCTCCCCAAGATCATCCGGGGAGAGACGCCGTGAACCGCCGCATAACCGTGCTGGGTGCCCTGGGTCTCACCGCCGGGCTCGTGCTGACCGGATGCTCCTCGGACGGCAAGCCCGACCTGAAGGTCACCGGCGCGTTCATGCCCCAGCCCGTCGGCGATATGGCGGCCGGTTTCCTCGTCGTACAGAACAGCGGCGGTGCCGACCGGCTCACCTCGGTGACGAGCCCTCTCTCGGACCACGTCACCATCCATGAGACGAAGGACCGGACCATGCGCATGGTCTCCTCCTTCGAGGTGCCGGCCAACGGGGAACTCGACCTCGAACGCGGCGGCAACCACATCATGCTCACGCAGCTCAAACAGCGGCCCGAGCAGGGTGAAACGGTTTCCATCGAATTGCACTTCGAGAAGGCCGGCCTCATCAAGGTCGACGTTCCGGTGAAGGAGACCACTCACAACCCGAAGAAGAAGTGAGGGACCGACACTCCATGACACCCACCGCTCCGCCCTTCGGGCCGTCTCCGACACGACGGCCGCTCGCCGTGCTCGCGCTCCTCGCCACGCTGACCGGCCTGCTGTTCGGTCTGCTGCTGGCCGGCGCGAGTCCGGCGTCCGCACATGCCGCCCTCATCGGGAGCGACCCGCAGGACGGGGCGGTGGTCGCCACCGCGCCCAGCCGGATCACCCTGACCTTCTCCGAACAGATCGCCGTGGGCGACGACTCGATCCGGGTCCTCGAACCCAGCGGAAAACGGGCCGACACCGGAGCGCCCCGCGATCTGACCAACGGTGACTCCGTGCGGTACGGCGTCGCGCTTCGCGGCGGCCTGCCCGACGGCACGTACACGGTGGCCTGGCAGGCGGTCTCCGCGGACAGCCATCCGGTCTCCGGGGCGTTCACTTTCTCGATCGGCGCCCCTTCGAAGACCACCGTCGCGCTCCCGTCCGACGAAGTGGGAGGCGGTCTCGTCGGAGCGCTCTACGGGATCGCGCGCTACGCCGCGTACGCCGGATTCATCCTGCTCGTCGGAGGCTCCACCTTCGTCCTGGCCTGCTGGCAGCGCGGGGCCGGTGTGCGTCCGCTGCAGCG
>DATCWZ010000463.1:0-3594 GCA_036566065.1 Streptomyces sp.
CCCGTCGCAGGCCTGTCCGGCGGGCAGCGCCAGACCGTGGCCATCGCACGCTCGCTCATCGGTGAGCCGTCCGTCGTCATCCTCGACGAACCCACGGCCGCCCTCGGCGTGGCACAGACCGCCGAGGTGCTCAATCTGATCGAACGGCTGCGTGACCGCGGCCTCGGAGTTCTTCTCATCACCCACAATATGGCCGACGTCCAGGAGGTCGCCGACCGGGCGGTCGTCCTGCGGCTGGGCCGCAACAACGGCGTGTTCCGGGTACGGGACGTGAGCCACGAAGAGATCATCGCGGCCATCACCGGCGCCACCGACAGCGCCGTGACCCGCCGTGCCGCCGCGACGACGGCCAGGAAGGCAGCAGCCGAAGGGACGGCGACACCATGACCGGCACCAAGACCGAACCGGCCGCAATGCCCCTCGACGGGCAGGACGAGCGCCTCATCCGGACGGTCGGCCTGCGCGGGACACTCGCGGGTGCCCTCACCCGGGTACGCACCGGAGATGTCGGCTCGCTGCCCGTCGTCGTCGGGCTCGTCATCATCTTCGCCATCTTCCAGATGCTCAACCCGTCCTTCCTGTCCAGCGGCAACCTGGTGGACCTCGCCACGGAGTGCGCGGCAGTCGGCACCATCTCGATCGGTGTCGTACTCGTCCTGCTCGTCGGCCAGATCGACCTGTCGATCGGATCGATGAGCGGTGTCGCCTCCGCGATCGTCGGCGTCGGCCTGACGGCGTACGGCTGGCCGATGTGGATGGCGGTGGCCGCCGCGCTCGCCGCCGGTGCGGTCGTCGGACTGCTGTACGGAGTGATCTTCGTATGGTTCAGCGTCCCCACCTTCGTCATCACCCTGGCCGGGCTGCTCGCCCTGCTCGGGCTGCAACTGGGCATCCTGGGTACCAACGGGTCGATCAACATCCCGTTCTCCTCATGGCTCGTACGCCTCATGCAGCAGACGTTCATCGCCAGGCCGCTCGCCCCGGTGCTCGCCGCCGCCGTCGCGCTCGCCTATCTGGCCTCACAACTGGCCAAGGCCCGCCGCCGCCGGCTGCACGGGCTGTCCACGGCATCCCTCGCGGGGCCGCTCATCAGGGCCGGGGCGCTGCTCCTCGTCCTGGAGGCGGGCTGCTGGTACCTCAACCAGGACCGCGGGATCAGCGCACCGTTCGTCCTGTTCGTGGCCCTCGTCGTCGGCGTCGACTTCATGCTGACCCGCACCCGGTGGGGCCGCGCGGTCTTCGCCGTCGGCGGCTCGGTCGAAGGCGCCAGGCGCGCGGGCATCAAGGTCGGCCGGGTGTACATCTCGGTCCTGATCCTCGGCTCGCTGTTCGCCGCCCTCGGCGGCCTGCTTTCGGCCGGGCGGCTGGCGACCGCGAGCATCAGCAGCGGGGTGGGCGACACCAACCTGAACGCCATCGCGGCGGCCGTGATCGGCGGGACGAGCCTGTTCGGCGGTCGGGGCAGTGCCTACTCGGCGCTGCTCGGCATCGTCGTCATCCAGTCCATATCCAACGGCCTGACGCTGCTCAGCCTGGATTCGTCCGTCCGGTTCGTCATCACCGGAGGCGTCCTCATGGTGGCGGTCATCGTCGACTCGGTCTCACGCCGCTCCCGGGCTGCCCATGGCCGCGCGTAGCCGCGGACAGCACCCCGTACATCCACACCCGACCGACTTGGAGCACCCGCACATGACCACCCCGCGCCGCTACACGCACCACATCGCCGGGCGCCGTACCGAGCCGGACGAGGTCATCGAACGGCACGCACCGGGCACCGGAGCGCTGGTCGCCACTGTGCCCGCCGGTACTCCGGCGGATGTGGACGCGGCCGTACGGTCGGCCCGCCGGGCCTTCGACGAGGGCACTTGGCCCCGTGCGACAGGCTTCGAGCGCGCGGCCGTCCTGCACCGGGCCGCCGACCTGATCGACGCCTCCGCGGCCGTGCTCGCCCGGCTCGACTCCGAGGAGGGCGGCAAACCGATCCGGCTCGCCGAGGGCGACATCGCGGGCGCGGCGATGCTGACGCGGTACGCGGCGGGTCTCGCCGTACAGATGCACGGCAGTACGTACACCAATCACGGTCCCGACTTCGCCGGCCTGGTCCTGCGCGAGCCGGCCGGGGTCGCCGGGCTGATCACACCGTGGAACTTCCCCGCCCTGATCCTCAGCCAGAAACTGCCCTTCGCACTGGCCGCCGGCTGCACCGTCGTGGTCAAGCCCTCGGAACTGACCACCGGCAGCGCCCTGGAGATCGCCCGGCTGTACGCCGAAGCGGGCCTGCCCGACGGGGTGCTGAGCATCGTCACGGGCGACGGCAGGGCCGGGCAGGCGCTCGCCGAACACCCGGGTGTGGACGTGCTGTCCTTCACCGGCTCCACCGCCACCGGACGCAGGGTTCTCGAGGCGTCCAAGGGCAACCTCAAAAAGGTGTCCCTGGAACTGGGCGGCAAAGCGGCCAACATCGTGTTCGCCGACGCCGACCTCGACGACGCGGCCGAGGGCGTGGTGTTCGGAGCGTTCTTCAACAACGGCGAGTGCTGTGTCTCCCAGGCCAGGCTGCTCGTCGAGGACACCGTCGCCGACGACTTCCTCGCCGAACTCACCGCCAGGGCGGTCCGGCTGCGGATCGGGCAGCCCCTCGACCGTACGACCGACATCGGGCCCATGATCCACTGCGGACACCGCGACTCCGTACTCGGCCGGGTGGAGCGGGGACACACCGAGGGCGCCCGGGTGGTCACCGGCGGATGCCGCGCCGACGGCGAAGGACTCGGCGGCGGCTGGTACGTCGAACCGACCATCCTCGACCGCGTCACCGAGCCGATGAGCGTGTTCCAGGAGGAGATCTTCGGACCGGTGCTCACCGTGACCCGCTTCCACGACGCGGCCGAGGCCATCGCCCTCGCCAACGCGGTCGAGTACGGGCTCGCCAACAGCGTCTGGTCGAAGAACACGGACACCACACTCCCGGTGGCCAGGGCGCTGCGCAGCGGCACCGTCTGGGTGAACACCACGATCGACGCCCCGCCGACGATGCCGTTCGGCGGGTACGGAACCAGCGGCGTCGGCCGCGAGATGGGGCAGGCCGGTTTCGAGGAGTTCACCGAGCTGAAATCTGTGAACATCCGTACGGGCAAGCGGTCCGGCACCTTCGCCTTCGGCGGCCGGGACCACGCCGGATGAGTCGCGGCGGAGACACGGCATGCGGGACGACGGCGGTACGGGACAGGACGGGAAGGACAGAGCGGGCATGGTGAGGATCTACGACGCGGCGCAGGCCGCGGCCCTGGTGCCGGACGGCGCCACGTTGCTCGTCGACGGGTCGGGCGGCGGTGTCAACGAGCCCGCGGCGGTCCTCGCCGGCCTGGAGGAACGCTTCCTCGCACAGCAGCACCCGCGCGATCTGACGCTCGTACATATCTCCGGGATGGGCGACGGACACGGCGGCGGCATCGACCGCTTCTCCCACCGGGGCATGGTGCGCAAGGTCATCGGCGGGCACTGGGGATGGACCCCCCGGATGCAGGGACTCGCCGTCTCCGAGGAGATCGAGGCGTACTGCCTGCCGCAGGGCACGCTGTCCCACCTCATGCG
>DATCWZ010000726.1:0-2496 GCA_036566065.1 Streptomyces sp.
GGCGTCCGCGGGCCGGGGTCCTGCGGACGTGCGGTGCGCCGGCCGTCTGTCCGGCGGGTGGCGCCGGCGGCGCGTCGGTGACGCTCACGCCGCCTCCCCCGTCTCGGCCGCGGCGTCGTCCGCCGTACCGGCGAGCACGGACTGGGCGGCGTCCAGGGCGAAGGTGTGGGCCGGGTTCCAGTGCAGGACGACCTCGGCGCCGGGGGTGAGCCCCTCGCGGTGTTCGATGTTCTGTTCGTACACCTGGAGTGTCTTTCCCGCCGGGCTCTCCACGAGGTACTGCGTGGAGACCCCGATGAAGCTGGAGTCGGTGATCCGGCCGGTGACGCGGTTGCGGCCGTCCGCTATCGCGTCGGCCCCGTTCGCGGGGACGAGGGAGATCTTCTCGGGGCGCACGCCGAGGAGCAGCTTGCCGCCCTCCCGCACCGCGGCCGGGCATCTGTCCACGGGCAGCCGGAGCTTTCCGCCGCCCGCCGAGACGACGACGTCACCGGCGCCGCGGGAGACGACATCGCCCTCGATCAGATTGGAGGTGCCCAGGAAGTTGGCCACGAAAGTAGTTCGCGGGTTCTCGTACAGGTCGTCGGGGGTGCCGAGCTGTTCGACCCGGCCGCCGTTCATCACCGCGACGGTGTCGGCCATGGTCATGGCCTCCTCCTGGTCGTGGGTGACATGGATGAAGGTGATGCCGACCTCGGTCTGGATGCGCTTGAGTTCCAATTGCATCTGGCGGCGCAGCTTGAGGTCGAGGGCGCCGAGCGGCTCGTCGAGAAGGAGGACCCGGGGGTGGTTGATGAGGGCGCGGGCCACGGCGACGCGCTGCTGCTGGCCGCCGGAGAGCTGGTGGGGTTTGCGGTGGGCGAACTCGCCGAGTTCGACGAGTTCCAGCATGGAACCGACCTGCTTGGCGACCGACTTCACGCCGCGCCGCCGGAGGCCGAAGGCGATGTTCTCGGTGACGTCCAGGTGCGGGAACAGCGCGTAGCTCTGGAAGACGGTGTTGACGGGCCGTTTGTGCGGGGGCAGGCCCGTGATGTCCGTACCGCCGATGGAGACCGTGCCGGTGGTGGCGTCCTCCAGGCCCGCGATCATGCGCAGGGTGGTGGTCTTGCCGCAGCCGGACGCGCCCAGCAGGGCGAAGAAGGAGCCTTCGGGGACGGTCAGATCGAGGGGCTGTACGGCGGTGAAGGCGCCGTAGGTCTTGCTGATCCCGGTGAGGCGGACATCGCCGCCGGCGGTCTGCTGCTGAGTCATGGGTCGCGGTCCCAGGGGTGTCGGAGGAGGATCCGGAAGGGTGTGACGGCAGGGGGGCCGGGCGGTCAGGCGCCGATGAGTTTGGCGAACTTCTCCTCGTACGCCGTCTCCTCGTCGGCACTGAGCGAGCGGAAGGCACGCGACTTGGCGGCCATCTCCCTGTCCGGCAGGATCAGCGTGTTGGAGGCCATCGCCTTGTCGATCTTCGCGAGTTCGGCGGCGACACCGTCGACCGGGCAGACGTAGTTGATGTACGCGGCGAGCCGGGCGGCGACCGGCGGCTCGTAGTAGTAGTCGATGAGCCTCTCCGCGTTGGTCCGGTGCCGGGCCTTCGCCGGGACCAGCATGTTGTCGGTGGAGGTGATGTATCCGGCGGCCGGTATCGCGAACTTGATGTCCGGGTTGTCGGCCTGGAGCTGGATGATGTCCCCGGCCCAGGCGACGCAGGCGGCGATGTCGCCCTTGCTGAGGTCGGCGGTGTAGTCGTTGCCGGTGAAGCGGCGGATCTGTTTCGTGTCGACGCCCTTCTGCATCCGGCCGATCGCGGCGTCGAAGTCGGCGTCGGTGAACGTGCCGGGGTCCTTGCCCATGTCGATCAGGGTCATCCCGACCGAGTCGCGCATCTCGGAGAGGAACGAGACCCTCCCCTTGAGCTTGGGGTCGTCCAGCAACTGGCTGATGGAGTCGACCCGCCTGCCGCCGGTGGCCTTGGCGTTGTACGCGATGACAGTGGGGATGCCGGCCCACGGATAGGAGTGGGACCGGCCGGGGTCCCAGTCGGGGGTGCGGAACTGGGCCGACAGGTTGGCGAAGGCGTGCGGCAGGCGCGCCGGGTCGAGTTTCTGGGCCCAGCCGAGCCGGATGATGCGGGCGGCCAGCCAGTCGGTGACGATGATGAGGTCGCGGCCGGTGTCCTGGCCCGCGGCGAGCTGCGGTTTGATCTTCCCGAAGAACTCGACGTTGTCGTTGATGTCCTCGGTGTACTTGACCTTGATCCCGGTGCGCCGGGTGAACTCCTCCAGGGTCGGCCGGTGCTTCTCGTCCTCGCTGACGTCCATGTACTCGGTCCAGTTGGAGAAGTTGATCCGCTTCTCCTCGGCCGAGTGGTCGTCCGAGGCCGCCGCGGTGTCCCCGTCCCGTTTGGCGGGCGGGATCCCGCAGGCGCCGAGCGTGCCGAGGCCGCCGAGCACCAGGGCCCCGGCGCCGGACGCGCGCAGCAGCGAACGGCGGGTCAGGGCGCCT
>DATCWZ010000368.1:0-2354 GCA_036566065.1 Streptomyces sp.
GGCCGGACCGGTCTCCCCGCCGGGGTGTTCGCTGGATCAGCGGCTCACCTTGCGGGTGGCACGCAGCCACTCCTTGTTCATCGCGGCGATCGAAGGCAGCGGAATGTCCTTCGGGCAGGCGTTGGCGCACTCGCCGGCCAGGGTGCAGCCGCCGAAGCCCTCGTCGTCCATCGCGGCGACCATGTCGAGCACGCGGGTCTCGCGCTCGGGCATGCCCTGCGGCAGGGTGTTCAGGTGGTTGATCTTCGCCGAGGTGAACAGCATCGCGGAGCCGTTGGGGCAGGCCGCGACGCAGGCGCCGCAGCCTATGCACTCGGCGTGCTCGAAGGCGTAGTCCGCGTCGGGCTTGCGCACCGGAATGGAGTGCGCGTCGGGGGCGGCTCCGGTCGGGGCGGTGATGTAGCCGCCAGCCTGGATGATCCGGTCCAGGGCGGAGCGGTCCACGATCAGGTCCTTGACGACCGGGAAGGCCGAGGCACGCCACGGCTCGACGTCGATCGTGTCGCCGTCCTTGAAGGACCGCATGTGGAGCTGGCAGGTCGTGGTGCGTTCCGGGCCGTGCGGGTCGCCGTTGATGACCATGCTGCACGCGCCGCAGATTCCTTCACGGCAGTCGTGGTCGAAGGCGACGGGCTCGTCCCCGCCGACGATGAGGTCCTCGTTGAGGGTGTCGAGCATCTCCAGGAACGACATGTTCTCGGAGATCCCGTCGACCTCGTAGGTGGCCATGGCGCCGGGCGCCTCGGCGTTCTGCTGGCGCCAGACGCGCAGGGTGAGCTTCATGCATAGCTCCGCTGAGTGGGGTGGACGTACTCGAAGACGTGGTCTTCCTTGTGCAGGACGGGGGCGTCGCCGGTGGCGGTGAACTCCCACGCCGCGGTGTAGGCGAACCGCTCGTCGATCCGGGCGGCCTCGCCGTCCGGGGTCTGCGACTCCTCGCGGAAGTGGCAGCCGCACGACTCCTCGCGGTTCAGCGCGTCGAGACACATCAGCTCGGCGAGCTCCAGATAGTCGACGATGCGGTTGGCCTTCTCCAGGGACTGGTTGAGCTGCTCCCCGGTGCCCGGCACCTTGATGCGCCGCCAGAACTCCTCGCGGATCTGCGGGATGCGCTCGAGCGCCTTGCGCAGGCCCTCGTCGTTGCGGGCCATGCCGCAGTACTCCCACAGGAGCTCACCGATCTCGCGGTGGAAGGAGTCCGGGGTGCGGTCTCCGTCCACGGCGAGCAGCCGGGCGAGCCTGGCCTCGGTCTCGGCGACCGCCTCGACGACCGCCGGGTGGTCCGCGGCGACCTTCTCCTGGCGCGGGTTGCGTGCCAGGTAGTCGTTGATGGTCGGCGGCAGGACGAAGTAGCCGTCGGCGAGCCCCTGCATCAGCGCGGAGGCGCCGAGCCGGTTGGCACCGTGGTCGGAGAAGTTGGCCTCGCCGATCGCGAACAGGCCGGGGATGGTGGTCTGCAGGTCGTAGTCGACCCAGAGCCCGCCCATCGTGTAGTGCACGGCCGGGTAGATCCGCATGGGGACCTCGTACGGATTCTCCGCGGTGATCCGCGAGTACATCTCGAAGAGGTTGCCGTACCTCTCCGCGACCTTGTCCCGGCCCATCCGCTGGATGGCCTCCGCGAAGTCCAGGTAGACGCCCTGCCCGCCGGGGCCGACGCCGCGGCCCTCGTCGCAGACCTTCTTCGCGGCGCGGGAGGCGACGTCACGGGGCACGAGGTTGCCGAAGGAGGGGTAGATGCGCTCCAGGTAGTAGTCGCGCTCCTCCTCGGGGATCTCGTTGGCCGGCCGCGTGTCGCCCTTGGTCTTGGGGACCCAGATGCGGCCGTCGTTGCGGAGCGACTCGCTCATCAGCGTCAGCTTGGACTGGTGGTCGCCCGTGCGCGGGATGCAGGTGGGGTGGATCTGGGTGAAGCAGGGGTTGGCGAAGTAGGCGCCGCGCCGGTGGGCGCGCCAGATGGCGGTGGCGTTGGAGTTCATGGCGTTCGTCGACAGGTAGAAGACGTTGCCGTAGCCGCCGCTGGCCAGGACCACCGCGTCCGCGAAGTAGGTGTCGATCTTCCCGGTGATCAGATCACGGGCGACGATGCCGCGGGCCTTGCCGTCGACGACGATCAGGTCGAGCATTTCCGTACGGGGGTGAAGCTCGACGTTGCCCGCGGCGATCTGCCGGGACAGTGCCTGGTAGGCCCCGATGAGGAGCTGCTGTCCCGTCTGGCCGCGTGCGTAGAAGGTGCGGGCGACCTGGACACCGCCGAAGGAACGGTTCGCCAGCAGGCCGCCGTACTCACGTGCGAAGGGGACGCCCTGCGCGACGCACTGGTCGATGATCTCCACGGAGATCTGGGCCAGCCG
>DATCWZ010000697.1:0-4323 GCA_036566065.1 Streptomyces sp.
CGACACATCGACGTCCGGTTCGGCGGCGAGAGCCGCCGCGAGCGACTCGGCGAAAATACGGTGGTCGTCGACCACGAGAACCCGGATGCGAGCCACAGACTCCCCCATGCTGCGTTGACCCTGGGGCGCGCCCCTGGCGGCCGTCCCCCGAACGGAACGAGCCGGCGCGGATACGGCGCCCGGGGGTGACGGGGTGAACAGCACTGCCACGGCCGCCGCCGTGTACCGACTGCCGCCCGCCCCGGGCGTCGTATCCGACTGTCTCGTCCCCTGAAACGGCACCGGCCCCCACCGGTGCTGAGCATCAGCGTACGGGCGGGGACGGACAGCGGAAGGAAAATCCGCAGAAACGACCGGCCACCGTGTTTAGGGTGTGCCCCATGTTCCGTCTTGAGACAGAAGTGGACAACAAACGTCGCATTCTGCTGCACGGTCGGCTGCGTGACGACAACACCGCCGCGTCACCGGAACTGCGGGCGCTGCGTGACACGCCTGCCGAACAGGAAGTCCCGCTGGAGGTATGGCTGCTGGACGACCAGGACGCCGTCGCCGGTGGTCTGGCCGGGCGGACCTGGGCGCACTGGCTCCATGTGGACCTGCTCTGGGTAAACGCCCGCCACCGCGGCCAGGGCCTCGGCACCCGCCTGCTCGCCGAGGCCGAACGCGCCGCGCGCACCGACCGTGCCTGTACCCGCTCCCGGCTGGAGACCTGGGACTTCCAGGCTCCCGCGTTCTACCGGAAGCAGGGGTACGAGGTGATCGGCGAGGTCGAGAACTACCCGCCGGGCGTCAGCGAGTTCATCCTGGTCAAGCAGCTCGGTCCAGCCGCCGCGCCCCGGCCGAGGGAACCGCTGGGAATATTCCGGGCGCTGCGTAACCGGCCGAAGTGAACGCCTCCAGCACGGACGTGGTGACCACATCGGCCGCCGCCTCCTCCACCAGTACGACAGCCGAGCCGCCGAAGCCGCCGCCGGTCATCCGGGCGCCGAGCGCCCCGGCCGCGTTCGCCGCCGACACGACCAGGTCCAGCTCCGGGCAGGAGACCCGCAGATCATCGCGGAGCGAGGCGTGCCCCTCGGTGAGCACCGGGCCCACCGCGCGCACATCGCCCGCGTCCAGCAGCCCGATGACCCGCTCGACCCGGTGGTTGTCGCCCGTCACATGGCGTACGTAACGGATGACGGACTCGTCCGCACCGGCCGCGGCCAGGCGGCCGAGCGCCGCGCCGAGTTCCTCGTACGGAAGGTCGCGCAGCGCGGGAATGCCCAGGGCCCGGGCCCCGGCCTCGCAGCCCGCCCGGCGCTCCGCATACGCCCCGTCGCCCAGGGCGTGCTTGACCCGGGTGTCGACGACCAGCAGTCGCAGGTGGTGGGCGGCCAGGTCGAAGGGCACCTGGCGCTGGGTGAGGTCGCGGGTGTCGAGGTACAGCGCGTGGCCCTCCGTACAGCATGCCGACGCCATCTGGTCCATGACGCCGCACGGCACTCCGACGAACGCGTTCTCGGCGCGCTGGGCGAGCACCGCCAGCGCGGAGCCGCCGAGCCCGAGCCCGAACAGGTCGTTCAGGGCGAGCCCGGTGACCACTTCGAGCGCGGCCGACGAGGACAGTCCGGCGCCCACCGGGACGGCCGAGGTCAGCTCGATGTCCGCGCCGGTGACCGGGTGACCGGCCTCGCGCAGCGCCCAGACGACCCCGGCGGGGTAGGCGGCCCAGCCGTGGCCCGAGCGCGGGGTGAGTTCGTCGACGCGGAGTTGGACGACGCCGCCCGGCACATCGGTGGAGTGCAGCCGCAGATATCCGTCGTCGCGGCGGGCGACGGCGGCGCGTGCGGTGTGCGGGAGGGCCAGCGGCATCACGAAACCGTCGTTGAAGTCGGTGTACTCGCCGATCAGGTTCACCCGTCCGGGTGCCGCCCACACTCCGTCGGGCGGGCTCCCGTACAGCTCGGCGAAGCCGGCGGTGAGGTCATCGGCGCTGTCGGTACGTATCACGGTGCGGTGGGCTCCTCTCCTCGGCGGGCGAAGGCCCAGGCGTCGGCGACGATCCCGGCCAGGTCGGCGCGCGAGGGCCGCCAGTTGAGCCGCTCCCTGGCGGTGGCGGCGGACGCGACCAGGACGGCCGGGTCACCGGCGCGGCGGGGGGCCGCGATCTCGGGCACCGGGTGGCCGGTGACCGTACGGACGGTCTCGATGACCTCTCGTACGGAGAATCCGTTGCCGTTGCCCAGGTTGCAGACCAGGTGCTCCCCCGGGGTGGCCGCCGCCAGGGCGAGGAGGTGGGCCCCGGCGAGGTCGGCGACATGAATGTAGTCGCGTACGCAGGTGCCGTCCGGCGTCGGGTAGTCGTCCCCGTACACCGAGATCGACTCGCGGGTGCCCAGCGCGACCTGGAGGACCAGCGGGATCAGATGCGACTCGGGGCTGTGGCGCTCGCCGCAACTTCCGTACGCCCCGGCCACATTGAAGTACCGCAGCGAGACGGCGGCCAGGCCGTGCGCGGTGGCCTCGCCGCTGATCATATGGTCGACGGCGAGCTTGGACGCGCCGTACGGGCTGGTCGGCGCCGTCGGGTCGGACTCCGTGATGGGCGTGGAGACCGGCTCGCCGTAGGTGGCGGCGGTGGAGGAGAAGACCAGGGTGCGCACCCCGGCGTCCCGCATGGCGGCCAGCAGCGCGATGGTCCCGCCGACGTTGTTCGCCCAGTACTTCTCCGGGTTGATGACGGACTCGCCGACCTGGGAGTACGCGGCGAAGTGCAGCACCCCGTCGTAGGAGGCGTCCAGCCACTTGGCCGCGTCCTGGACGCGGCCCTCGATGAACTCGGCGCCCTGCGGGACGCCCTCCCGGAAACCGGTGGACAGGTCGTCCAGGACCGTCACCGTATGACCGGCCTCCAGCAGATGCGCGGCGACCACACTGCCGACGTATCCCGCGCCACCCGTGACCAGGTATTTCTTCCGGTCGTCGTCGCTCACTCGCTCGCTACCTCTCGCAGTCGCTGGGCCGCGGCCTCCGGCGGCACATCGTTGATGAACACACTCATGCCGGACTCGGAACCGGCGAGGAACTTCAGCTTGCCGGAGGCGCGCCGGATGGTGAAAAGCTCCAGGTGCATCCCGAACTCCTCCCGGCCCGGGACCCGGAACGGGGCCTGGTGCCATGCCGAGATATACGGGGTCGGCGGCTCGCCCGGGCCGAAGATGCGGTCGAATCGCCGCAGGAGTTCCAGATAGACCCGCGGGAACTCCGCGCGGGCCGCCTCGTCGAGTGCCCGCAGGTCGGGGACGCGGTGGCGCGGGTGGAGATGGACCTCGTACGGCCAGTGCGCCGCGTACGGCACGAAGGCCACCCAGTGCTCGCCCTCAAGCACGGTCCGCGCGCCGTCGGCCAGCTCGCGGGCGACCAGGTCGTCGAACAGGTTGCGTCCGGTCTCCGCGCGGTGCTCCCGCGCCGAGCGCAGCATCAGCTCGGTGCGCGGGGTGACGAAGGGGTAGCCGTAGATCTGCCCGTGCGGATGGCCGAGGGTGACGCCGATCTCGGCCCCGCGGTTCTCGAAGCAGAACACCTGGGTGACCTGCGGAAGCTCGGCGAGGTCCGCGGTCCTGTCGGTCCACGCCTCCAGGACCAGGGCCGCCTGTGCCTCGGTGAGGCCGGCGAAGGACACGTCGTGCTCGGAGGTGAAGCAGACGACCTCGCAGCGGCCGGAGTCACCGGCGAGGGACGGGAAGCGGTTCTCGAAGACGACGACGTCGTAGTGGTCATCGGGGATCTCGCTGAGCCTGCCCTCGCGGGACGGGCACAGCGGGCACTCATCGGCCGGTGGGTGGTAGGTGCGGGCCTGGCGGTGCGAAGCGATGGCCACCGAGTCGCCGAGGAGGGGGTCTCGGCGGATCTGCGAGGAGGTCGCGACGGGGTCGAGCGGACGCCGGTCGACGGCATCGCGGACGCTGTCGTCGGCGGAGTCGTAATAGATCAGCTCACGGCCGTCGGCGAGGGATGTAGCCGTCTTCTTCACCAGGCTCCTCAAGATAAACCGCCCCCCAAACATAACCGCACATAATTAACCACGACGCAACACCAACGTCAATGGCGGCACGGACCGGGCACACACCGCGCCCCTGCACGAGCAGCACGGACCCCCGCATACCGCCCAGCCCCCGATCAAACAAAGACCCCCACGCAAGGGGCGCGGGCCGCCCTGCCCCAGGACACGGCGGCCCGGCCCGGCCAGGCCCGGCCCGCGGGCAGTCCTGCTGCGGGCAGGACGGTTCGGCTGCGGGCGCCGTCTGGACCATGCGCAGGCTCCGGTCCGGCTGCGGGGGA
>DATCWZ010000448.1:0-2303 GCA_036566065.1 Streptomyces sp.
TGGAAGCGGATCGCCATCGGGGAGGTCACCTTCCGGGTCGTGAAGCCGTGCGGGCGGTGTGTCGTGACCACCACCGACCAGCGCACGGCCAAGCGCGGCAAGGAACCGCTGCAGACGCTCGCGCGCCATCGCCGGGTCGGCAAGGATCTCCACTTCGGCCAGAACCTGATCCCCGACAACACCGGGCCGATCAGGGTCGGCGACCCGGTGCGCATCTTCGGCTGACCGCCCGCACAAGGGGGAACTCACCCGGGTGGCCCGGACGTTGGACGGGAAAAGGGGGTCGGCAGGGGTGCGAGCGGTCTCGGGAATCTGGCGCTGGCGCCACAATCCGCTGCGCCGCGGGACCGACCTCTGCGAGGCGTGGCTGGCGCTGGCCGCACTCCTGCTGATGCTCCTGGCGGCGCCCGCGGCCGGTCTGATGAGCGCCTCGCTGACCGACGACGCCCTTCAGCAGGCCGTGCGGGCCCAACGCGACCGGCGGCATCCGACGACGGCCGTCGTGGTCCGCCAGGAGGAGGCAGGGGAGCCCGCGGCGCCGCTCCCCGGTCTGGTCGAAGCCGCCCGCAGGCTCGTCGTATGGCGCATGATGCAACGGCGGTACGTCCGGCTCGGCCAGGCATGGGCCAAAGCCGGTCCCGACTGGGGCAGGACCGGCACGGGAAGCTGATCCGGGGCGGCCGGAGAGCGGGCGACCCGTCAACTCGCGGCCGCCGCGCGCGCTACGGTGACAGGCACGAGGCAGCGCACACGGCACGAGGTGGGGGCACAGCAGCACCATGGCACAGGGCACGGTCCAGGTGACGCACACCGGCACATCGCGATGGCGCCGCCGCACGGGCGAGTACGCATCCCTCGCCGCGGCCCTGGAGGCCGCCGCCGACGGTGACGTCCTCACCGTCGCCCCCGGCACCTACCGGGAGAACCTCGTCGTCCGGCGCGCGGTGACGCTGCGCGGCACGGAGGGCTCCGTCGGTTCCGTACGAATCGCGCCGGTCGACGGCGTACCGCTGACCCTGCGCGCCTCCGCTGTCGTCCAGGACCTCCATGTGGAGGGCCAGGACTCGGCCGCGCCGGCGCTGCTCATCGAGGAGGGCGCGCCGGAGGTCTCGGATCTGCGCATCGTGACCCGGTCGGCCGCCGGGATCGAGGTACGGGGCGCGGCCAGGCCCACCGTGCGCCGCTGCACGGTCGACAATCCGGCCGGGGTCGGCATCGCCGTACTCGACGGCGCCGGTGGTGTGTTCGATGAGTGCGAGATCGTGTCGGCCGGGCAGTCCGGTATCGCCGTGCACGACAACGCTCATCCGCGGCTCGAACGCTGCCGCGTCCATCATGCGTCGGGTGCCGGACTGAGCGTCGCGGGTGAGGGCAGCGTCCTGGAAGCCGTGGGCTGCGAGGTGTACGAGACCAAGGGCAGCGGGGTACAGATCACCGCCCGCGCCTCGGCGCAGCTCACCGACTGCACCATGCACCGCACCTCCGCCGACGGCATCACGCTGGACACCGACGCGGTCCTGACGCTCGCCGACTGCGACATCCACGACATCCCGGAGAACGCGGTCGATCTGCGGTCGCGCTCAGTGCTCACCCTGACCCGCACCACCGTGCGCCGGTTCGGCCGCAACGGTCTCTCCGTCTGGGACCCGGGCACCCGCGTCGACGCCAACCAGTGCGAGATCCACGACAGTACGGGCGACTATCCGGCGGTCTGGGTCAGCGACGGGGCAACCGTCATACTCGACTCCTGTCGCGTCCACGACGTGCCGGACGCGCTCTTCGTCCTCGACCGGGGCTCGCGCGCCGATGTGGTGGACAGCGACCTGTCCCAGATCCGCAACACGGCGGTGTCGGTGAGCGACGGCGCCACCGCCCAGCTCGACGACTGCCGGATCAGGGAGGCGTCCACCGGCGCCTGGTTCCGCGACCACGGCAGCGGCGGCACCCTCAGCAACTGCGCCATCGACGCCGCGCAGACCGGTGTCATCGTCACCAAGGGCGCCGACCCGACGATCGAGCGCTGCACGGTCACCTCGCCCGCGGAGGCCGGTTTCTACGTCTCGGCCGAAGGGCGCGGTACGTTCAACGGCTGCCGGGTCTCGGGGAGCGAGGGGTACGGCTTCCATGTGATGGACGGCTGCCGCACCACCCTGACCCACTGCCGCACGGAGCGCTGCTCGCGCGGGGGTTACGAGTTCGCCGAGGGCAGCACGTCGGGCGGCGACGGGCACGGCGCGGGCCCTGTGGCGCAGGACTGCACGAGCGACGAGAGCCGGCTGCGCGGCGGCGCCTCCGTACCCCCG
>DATCWZ010000762.1:0-14367 GCA_036566065.1 Streptomyces sp.
CCCCAGCCGCAGCAGCGGCAGATCGGTGCAGGCGGCCGCGGCGTTGGCGGTCATGCCCAGGGCGAAGGGGTGGGTGGCGTCGACCACCGCGTCGTAGTCGGCGAGGGCGGCGCGCAGGCCGGTGACGCCACCGAAGCCGCCGATCCGCACCGTGCCGACCGGCAACCGGGGACGGGCGACCCGGCCGGCCAGCGAGGTGGTGACATCGACTCCGTCGGCGACCAGACGGGCAGCCAGGTCGCGGGCCTCAGCGGTGCCCCCGAGCAGCAGCAGTCTCAACGGCATGCGGTACCTCCGGGTGGCAGGAGAGGAAGGGAGACCGGGGCGCCGTCACGGGCGAGGGCGAGCAGCGCGTCAACGTCGAGGTGCCGCTCCATGAGGTCGCCGAGCAGGTCGAGGCGGCGCTCGCGGGCGGCGGGGAAGGAAATGCCGGACGGTGTGAGGTCGAGGGTCTCGGCAAGGAACGCCCGTCGCAGCGCGTCGCCTTCGAGGCTGCCGTGCCACATGGTCCCGAAGACCTTGCCGGTGCGGGCGCCGCCGAGGAAGGGCTCGGCATCGCCGCGGGTCACCCGGCCGTGGTGGATCTCGTAACCGGCGGCCGGGACGCCGAGGGCAGTACCGGTCGGCAGCCGGAGGTTCTTCTCGGGCGTGAAGTCGGTGCGGACGTCGAGCAGGCCGAGGCCGGGAACCTCGGCCCCGGTCTCGCCCTCGACGCCGTACGGGTCGGTGATGACGGTGCCGAGCATTTGGAACCCGCCACAGATACCGAGCAGCGGGCGTCCGCGGCGCGCATGCTCGGTCAGGGCCCGGTCCAGGCCCCGGGAGCGCAGCCAGGCCAGATCGGCGATGGTGGCGCGGGTGCCGGGCAGGACGACGAGGTCGGCGTCGGTGAGGTCGCGAGGGCCGGCGGCGAAGACCACATCGAGGCCGGGTTCCAGGCCCAGGGCGTCGACATCGGTGAAGTTGCTGATCCGGGGAAGCCGGACGACGGCGACCTTGCGGGCGTTGACGCCGCTCGCCCTGCGGCCCTCGAGGTCGAGTGCGTCCTCGGAGTCCAGCCACAGCGTGGGGTCCCAGGGCAGCACACCGTACATCCGGCGCCCGGTGAGCCGTTCCACGGCATCGATGCCCGGTGCGAGCAGTGACATGTCGCCGCGGAACTTGTTGAGGACGAAGCCCGCGATCAGCTTCTGGTCCTCGCCGTCGAGCAGCGCCACCGTCCCGAACAGGGCGGCGAAGACACCGCCCCGGTCGATGTCGCCGACCACCACCGTGGGCAGACCGCCGTGACGGGCGAGGCCCATGTTGACGTAGTCGCCGGACCGCAGGTTGATCTCGGCGGGGCTGCCCGCGCCCTCGGCGACGATCAGATCGTGCCGTGCGGCCAGGTCGTCGTAGGCGGCGTGTGCGGCCTCGGCGAGATGGCGGCGCCCCGCCTCCCAGTTGGTGGAGGAGACATGGCCGGCCGGGTGCCCCATCAGCACCACATGGCTGCGGCGGTCGCTGCCCGGTTTGAGCAGGACCGGGTTCATGGCAGGTTCGGGAACCGCCCTGGCTGCGAGCGCCTGCACCCACTGGGCGCGGCCGATCTCGGCGGTGCCGCCGTCCGGACCGGCGCAGACCATCGAGTTGTTCGACATGTTCTGCGCCTTGTACGGAGCGACCTTCACGCCGCGGCGTGCGAAGGCCCGGCACAGTCCGGTGGTGACGACGCTCTTGCCCGCGTCGGAGGTGGTGCCTGCCACCAGCAGCCCGCTCATCGGCCGGCCTCCGGGGCGCGAAGCAGGCACAGGTCCATGACCCAGCCGGCCGTCTCCTTGGCACGGGCCCGCGCTGCAACGATGGACTCACGGACGTCGGCCGCCCGCCCGGCGACCAGTTCCTCGCCCCGGGTGCCGAGATTGGCGCCCCACCATACTGACCAGTCGTCGAGTCCGCCCAGTTCGGGGGCCGAGCCGCCGAGCATGACGACGATGTTGCGCTGTCCCGCCGCGACGGCCTCGGGCAGCCGCCGGGCGGTGGTGATGTGCACGGGCGCGCCCACGGGGTGCAGCACGATCCTGTGCCGGGCGGCCAGCAGGTGGGGGGCACTGACACCGGGCAGTACGTCGTACTCGACCGGCAGCAGCCGCGCGAGCTCCTCGACGATCCGCAGGGTGGAGTCGTACAGCGACGGGTCGCCCCACACCAGGAACCCGGCAGTACCACCGCGTTCCCGCAGGACCCGCGCATAGGCGTCGGTGCGGGCGCGGTGCCAGGCACGGACGGCGGCGGGATAGTCGGCGGGGTCGGCGCGGTCGCGCTCCGGGTCCGGCACGGCGACCAGTTCCACGCCGTGCCGGGCGGCGATCTCCCGGCGGACGGCGAGCAGTGGGTCGTCACCGCCCTTGTTCGCGGCGATGATGTAGTCGGTGTCGCGCAAAGCCTCGACAGCCTCGGAGGTGAGGTGCTGCGGGCCCATGCCGAAGCCGATGACACGGATCCTCATTCGGCGCGGTCCTCCAGTTCGCCTTCGACGTCGAGGTAGACCTGGTTCATGGCGGCCAGAGTGTCCGGGTCGGGTTCGGACCACAGCCCGCGCTCCGCGGCCTCGTTGAGGCGCTCGACGACGGAGTGCAGTGCCCATGGGTTGGAGCGGCGCAGGAAGTCCTGAGTGGCCTCGTCCAGGACGTACTCGTTCGCGAGCTTCTCGTACATCCAGTCGTGCACCACTCCGGCCGTGGCGTCGAAGCCGAAGAGGTAGTCCACGGTCGCGGCGAGTTCGAAGGCTCCCTTGTAACCGTGCCGGCGCATCGCGGCGATCCAGCGAGGGTTGACCACCCGGGCGCGGAAGACCCGGGCGGTCTCCTCCGACAGGGTCCGGGTGCGTACGGCGTCGGGGGAGGTGGAGTCACCAACGTACGCCTGCGGCGAAGAACCCGTCAGGGCACGGACCGTCGCGATCATCCCGCCGTGGTACTGGAAGTAGTCGTCGGAGTCGGCGATGTCGTGCTCGGCGCTGTCGACGTTCTTCGCCGCCACCTTGATCCTGCGGTAGTTGGCCCGCATGTCGTCGGCCGCCGGCGCGCCGTCCAGACCTCGGCCGTAGGCGAAGCCGCCCCATGCCGTGTAGACCTCCGCCAGATCGAGGTCGTCCCGCCACGAACCGGACTCGACGACCTGCAGAATGCCCGCCCCGTACGAGCCCGGCGCGGAGCCGAACACCCGCGTGGTGGCGCGGCGCAGATCCCCGTGGTTCGCCAGGTCGGCCTGGGTGTGCGCGCGGACGAAGTTGGCCTCCGCGGGCTCGTCCAGGTCCGCCACCAGCCCCACCGCGTCATCGAGCATCGTCACGACGTGCGGGAAGGCGTCGCGGAAGAACCCGGAGATCCGCACAGTGACGTCGATCCGCGGCCGGCCGAGCTCGGCGAGCGGGATCGCTGTCAGTCGGCTGACCCGCCGCGACGCCTCGTCCCATTCGGGCCGTACGCCGAGCAGCGCCAGTACCTCGGCGACGTCGTCACCGCTCGTTCGCATGGCGCTGGTACCCCACACGCTCAGACCCACCGACGCCGGGTAGCTTCCGTGTTCGTCCAGGTAGCGGCGCAGCAACGAGTCGGCCAGCGCCTGCCCGGTCTGCCAGGCGAGCCGGGACGGCACCGCGCGGGGGTCGACTGTATAGAAATTACGGCCGGTGGGGAGCACATTGACCAGGCCGCGCAGCGGCGAGCCGGACGGCCCGGCCGGGATGAAGCCGCCGGCCAGGGCATGCAGCACCGCGTCGAGTTCGTCGGTGGTGCGGGCAAGACGGGGGACGACCTGCTCGGCGGCGAAGGCCAGCACCTTTCGCACCTCAGGGTTCTCGTGCACGGCGGGCACGGCGGCCGGGTCCCAGCCCGCGGCCTCCATCCGCTCGACCAGTTCCCGGGCCTGGGCCTCGACGGTGTCGACGGTGCGCAGATCGGCGCCGTCAGTCAGGCCGAGTGCGGCGCGCAGACCGGGGACGGCGTGGCCGACACCGCCCCACACCTGGGCGGCGCGCAGGATCGACAGCACCAGATTGACGCGTGCCTCACCCGTCGGTGGCTGGCCGAGGACATGCAGACCGTCGCGGATCTGGGCGTCCTTGATCTCGCACAGCCAGCCGTCGACATGCAGCAGGAAGTCGTCGAACTCCGTGTCCTCGGGCCGCTCTTCCAGACCGAGATCGCGGTGCATCTCGGCAGCGCGCATCAGGGACCAGATCTCGCCGCGTACTGCCGGGAGCTTGGCCGGGTCCATTGCGGCGATGCCGGCGTGTTCGTCCATCAGCTGTTCCAGACGGGCGATGTCCCCATAGGACTCGGCGCGGGCCATCGGCGGCACCAGATGGTCGACGATCACGGCGTGGGCTCGGCGCTTGGCCTGGGCGCCCTCGCCCGGGTCGTTGACGAGGAACGGGTAGATCAACGGCAGGCTGCCGAGGGTCGCGTCCGGTCCGCAGGACGCGGACAGCGCGGCGTTCTTGCCCGGCAGCCACTCCATCGAACCGTGCTTGCCCAGGTGCACCACGGCGTCTGCCCGGAAACCGTGCTCGATCCAGCGGTAGGCGGCGAGGTAGTGGTGGCTGGGCGGCAACTCCGGGTCGTGGTAGACGGCGACCGGGTTCTCGCCGAATCCGCGCGGCGGCTGGATGAGGATGACGATGTTGCCGGCCTGGAGTGCGGCCAGTACCAGCTCCCCGGAGTCGTTGACGAACAGCTCGCCGGGCGCCTCGCCCCAGGCCTGTGCCATCTTTTCGCGCAGGTCGGCGGGCAGGTCGGCGGTCCACCGCTGGTACTCGGCCTTGGTGACCCGGACGTGTGCGTCGGTGAGCTGATCGCTCGTCAGCCAGTCCTCGTCCTGTCCGCCGGCCGCGATCAGCGCGTGGATCAGGGCGTCACCGGCCGCACTGTCGCCGTCCCGGTCGGCGGCGTCCAGGATGCGTACGACGTTATTGTCCGTGCCCAGGTCGTAGCCCTCGGCACGCAGCCGGCGCAGCAGCCGGACGGCGGAGACCGGTGTGTCCAGGCCGACGGCGTTGCCGATCCGGGCGTGCTTGGTCGGGTATGCCGACAGCATCAGAGCCAGCTTCTTGCGGCCGTTGGGGATGTGCCGCAACCGGGCATGGTTGGTGACGATCCGCGCCACCCGGGAGCAGCGCTCCGGGTCGGCGACGTAGCGGGGCAGGCCGTCGGCGTCGAACTCCTTGAAGGAGAACGGCGCGGTGATGATCCGGCCGTCGAACTCGGGGATGGCGATCTGGCTGGCCGCGTCCAGCGGAGTCACACCGTCGTCGGATGCCTCCCACTGGACGCGACCGGAGGTCAGGCAGAGCGCCTGCAGGACCGGGATGTCGAGGGCGGCCATCCGCTCCACGTCCCACGCCTCGTCGTCCCCGCCGGCACCGGCCGTGGCCGGGACGCTGCCGCCGGCCGCGAGCACGGTGACGACCAGGGCATCGAGCGTGCCGAGCGCGGTGTACAGGTCGTCGGGCGCGGACCGCAGCGAGCCGGCGTAGATCGGGAGGCCGATCGCCTGCCCGGTCGCGTCGACCGCGTCGGCGAGCGCGTGGGCGAACCCGGAGTTCCCGCCGGCCTCGTGAGCGCGGTAGTACAGCACGCCGACCCGGGGCAGCTCGGCATCGCCGTCGGCGTCGTGGTGGGGGCGGTCGGCCCACCCCCAGGTCGGAACCACCCTGGGCGGTTCGAAACCCTCACCGGTCAGCAGCATCGTGTCGGACAGGAAGGTATGCAGCTGGGCCAGGTTCTCGGGACCGCCCTGCGCGAGGTAACGATGCGCCTCGGCGACCACGCCCATCGGCACGGTGGACAGTTCCATCAACTCGGCGTTGGCCTGCTGCTCACCGCCGAGGATCACCAGCGGCACCCCTGCCTTGCGCACCCCTGCCAGCCCCTGCCACAGGTCCTGCGGGGAGCCGAGCAGCCGGTAGACGACCAGGTCCGCGCCTTCCGTCGCGGCGGCCAGGGCGGCGTCGTCAGCCCGGCTCGGGTTGGCCCAGGTCCAGGAGGCGCCGCAGGCGCGGGCCGAGAGCAGATCCGTGTCGGATGTGGAAAGCAGGGCAATACGGGTCGGCGCGGCCACGGCAGAGGTCCTCCTCCGGGGTTCTCGCCCCGTACGTCGGTCGGATCACCCGCGGCCAGTATCTGGCTGCCCCGGCGTTGCCCGGCCGGGGTCACAGTGGCGGAACCGCCCCGGAGTCTCACCGGGTTCCTGCACCGCGAGCGTGACCGAAGCGTACGGGAGATCCTCGGGCGGTCTCCACCCGGCCCGTCCCCGCGTGCCGCGCGGCCGCTCCGCCGCCCAGGAGGACGTGAATGCCCTGCTCGTCGAACGAGCCCGCACCGGCAAGAACGTGGTGCGCCTCAAAGGCGTCTTCGGCCGCGGCTTCGAGGAGCTGCAGTACCTGCACCGGGCCGGCGTGCCGGTCCGGGTCGTACCCGGCCTGTCGTCGTCAATCTCCGTGCCCGCTCTCGCGGACATCCCGCTGACCCACCGCGATCTGGTCCACGAGTTCGCCGTGGTCTCCGGGCACATCCCGCCCGATCACCCCGACAGCCTCGTGGACTGGGAGGCGCTCGGACGGCTGCACGGCACCCTGATGCTGCTGACGGCGGTCAAGAACGCCGGCGCCATCGCCGACGCCCTGCTCGCCGCCGGACGCCCCGCCGACACAGCGGACCGTTCGCACTACCCTCGCCGCGCTTGCCCCGACCCTCGCCGCCGAGGCCATCCGGCCGCCGGCGCTCATCGTCATCGGCGATGTCGTCGCGATGCGGCAGAGCCTCGCGGAAGACCCGATCGCGAAGGCGTAGTTGACAACCACCACGAAACGGCAGGTAGCCTGCCCCCTTGTGATGGCATGAGGAAGCCGGTGAAGTTCCGGCACGGTCGCGCCACTGTGAAGCCCCCGCCTCCGGGCGGACGGCAAGTCAGACCCTCCCCATCACGCCGCTCGAACGACTAAGGGACGCACGATCCCACGAGGAGGCACCTGTGAGCAGCCTGTCCGCATTCCCCGCTTCGACAGCCACCCCCACTCCGGTCATCTTGTCGGCCGCCCAGGCCGCTGCCTGGCTGGCCGGAACCGCGGTGCTGGCTCTGCTGGTCTACTACTTCATCGGCATCGACCAGGGCGCCTACTCGGTGTTCGGCGAGGACGCGCACGTACACGAGTTCGTGCACGACGCCCGCCACTTCCTCGGCTTCCCCTGCCACTGACCAGACCGGAACCGAGGACAACTCCACATGGAGAAGAAGTTCATCCTGCGCGGCCTACTGGCCGGCGCAGTCGCAGGGCTGGTCGCCTTCGTCTTCGCACGGATCTTCGCGGAGCCGCTGATCGGCCGGGCCATCGACTACGAAGGCGCCCGTGGCGCTGCCCAAGAGGCCCTCGACAAGGCGGCCGGCGGCCTGCACGTACACGGGGAAGAGGCCGAGATCTTCAGCCGCGCCGTACAGGCTGATGTCGGCATCGGCGTCGGCGTGATCGCTCTCGGCGCGGCCATGGGCGCGCTGGCCGCCGTCGTCTACGTCGTTTGTCTGGGCCGGGTCGGCCGGATCCGTCCCCGGGTGCTGGCACTCCTGGTTGCCGGGGCGGGATTCGCCGGGTTCTACCTGGTGCCGTTCCTGAAGTACCCGGCCAACCCGCCGGCCATAGGCCACGAGGACACCATCCGCGACCGTTCCAACCTCTATCTGGCGATGGTCGCGTGCTCGATCATCCTGCTCATCCTCGCTGTATGGCTCGGCAGGAAGCTCGCCGTCCAGTACGGCAACTGGAACGCCACCTTGCTGGCCGGAGCCGGATACATCGTGGTCATCGGCCTGATCATGTGGGGTCTGCCCAGCGTCGGTGAACTCGCCGCCAACGTCGAGGCATACGGCCACCAGGCCACCGAGACACCGCTGCCGCTCAAGGACGCCGAGGGCACCATCGTCTTCCCAGGATTCCCCGCGGACGACCTGTTCCAGTTCCGGCTCTACTCCCTGCTGGCCCAGGCCCTGCTCTGGGGTTGCCTCGGCCTGGCCTTCGGGCCCATGGCCGAGCGCCTGCTGGCCCGTGAGGGCCTCACCACGACCCCGGCCGCGACCGGTACGGGCAGCGCCAAGCCGCTGGCCGGAACGGCGTGAACCACACCGAGCACCTTCCGAGGGCCGCGACACAGAATCAACTCGCGGCTCTCGGGCCACATTTCGCCATCCACACACACCTCGCCGGTACAGCCCCGGCTGTCGCCCACGGTGACAGCCGGCCGGCGTCCGCCGTACCATGGCGCACCCTCACCGGGCTGCGCCACGACCCCGGGCTGTTGCGGGGCCGCCTGGATGCCACCCGCACACTGCTTGCCGCCGCCGGAGGACGCAGCCCCGAGGACCTCGAACCACTCGTCGTCGCCTCCTCGGCGCACCTCGGACTCGTCGCCCGGCTCACCGCCCCCCTCCTCGCCCTCGCTGCACTGCACGGGCAGGTCCCCTCCGCTGCTCCCGACAACACCTGGTGGCAGCCGCAACTGGGTGCGGCCTTCCCGCTCTCCGTCCCGGTCGAGGACGACGCCCGGGCTGTCACGGCATCCGCCGACGCCGCCCGCGCCGATCCGCTCGCGGACCGACTGGCCGCCGTTGTGCTCGACGGCTTCGCCCGGTTCCTCACCGACGTCCTGGTTCCACACGGCCTCATTGCGGCGATCGCCCGGGGAAACACCGCCTCCGCTATCCATGCCGCCTCCGCCGCACTCACTGCCGCCCGGCCCCACGCCGCACACCACATCCGGGCCCTGACCCGCCGGGTACTGGCGCACCCGCGACTGCGCGACGCTCACAACGACTCTCCCGGCCCGGACTTCCAGCGCCGCACCTGCTGCCTCATCCACCGCGCGGCCCCGGCTCACGGCCGGCCCTCAGCCGCCTTGCTCTGCGCGGACTGCCCACTGACCGGGAGTCAAGATCACACATTCACACCCTGCCGTCCCGACGAGTACGACCAGTGAAAACCCTGCCGGTGATCTCAAGATTCTTCAGCGGAACGGTGTTCTGCCGCCCCGATCCCGGCCGCCGGTCCGGAAGCCTCCCCGCCTGAGTCCGTCAGAGCGCGGGGCGTCCCCCTCCGCGCCACCCGTCAGCACAACGGCCGGCGCCCACCCGGGCGGAACCGAAACAGGCACCTCCACCGCACCGACATCGCCCGAGACCAAGTCGCTTCTCGTACACCGGGACCTCCGGCGTCACCTCGGTACGAGCACGATCCAGATCTGGCCGGTCGCGAACGTCATCGGCTTGCCGTCCTCGGTGGTGAAGCGGGTCGCCGACTTGGCGGTGTTCCGCTCCCAGGCCACGTCGTACGACTTGCCGCCCCGCAGGACGGCCGCGGAGCCGGACCCCACCGTTGCGCTGAAGGGCGAGCTGTTTCCCCCTCCGTCCCGGAGACGCGAAGGCTGTACGTCCACATTCTGCAGGACCACTGTGGCTGCATTGAGCCGGTTCCCGGAGGCCGTACGGGCAGGGGTGCCATCCATACTCACCAGCCACTGGTCCTTGTCCGCGGACCAGGTGAAGGTGAACCGTGCCGACGGGTACGACACCGTGCGCGTGCTGACGGGAGTACCGCCCGGGGGCGGCGCAGCGAAGCGGAGCCCCAGATCCTCGGCCGCGTTCACCCCGTTGGCGGTGTACGGGATGTTTGCCGGGCGCAGGTACAGATTGTGCGGTGCGGCGCGGTCCCCGCTGCGGAAATAGGCGTCCGGTGCCTTCGATGGCGGTAGCGCGCGGAGGGGGGCTGCTTCGATCGACGGCAGCAGAGCGGACCGGGCGCCCGAGTACGCGAGCGTGGGCTTGTCGAACTGCCGGAGCAGCTGCAGATCCGTTTCGCGGGCGCTGCGTACGGGGCCGATGACGGACGGCACCTCGGAGGAGTAGGCGGCGAGGATGCGGCTGAGGCCTGCCTCCACCTGCTCCACGTAGACGATGTCGGCCTTCTCGAGTCCGGTCGGCGGCCGGGCCGCGGCTACGTTGTCGATCTTCACGGCGAGGACGTCGGCGCGTGGTGCGGATGTCGTGGAACTCGTCTTTCCCCCGCCCGAACTGCCGCACGCCGCGGTGATGATGAGCGCGAGCGCGGCAAGCGCGGCGGCGGCCGATCTCTTCGTTCCGGAGGTAGGCATGGCTGCCGTCCCTTTCAAGCCGGCTGGGCACAAGGGCACCGGCTCACGTCTGCTGCGGCGATGACTCTCCCGTCAATCATCACGTAGAAGACCCGCCGAACGCCTCAGGCGCGGCGTCGGAACCCCTCCAACGGCGCCCGACAGGCCGACAGGGAGCACCCGTTTTAGAGCACATCGAACCCAAGAGCGACGGGCTGGCGAATTGGTTGGACCTGGAGGTCCCCGGTGACCGCTCGGTGGCCTCCGCTTTGCTGTAGCAGTCCTGGCAGCCCGCATCTTCCGTCTAGGTGGCCTGCGACGACATCAACCTCCAGGCGAAGCCAGCCGCCGTCGGCCTGCCGTTCGGCGAGGCACCATGAGCGGCAGCCCTGCGGATATGACGATGACGCCATAGGAGTTCGACGATGACGCCATAGGAGTTCGAGGACAGCGAACTCGCGGCGCGACTGGCGCGGCAGTCGGGATTGGGCGCGAGGGCAGACACGAAGGCGATCTTCTTGGTGGGCTTCTCAGACCATCACGCTCCACGGACATGGTCTTTCTCCAGGGCTGCATGACCCACCCAGTTCTCGACGGGCCCCGCCTCTTGCTGAAGGCTGCCGCACTCGCCTGGAGCATCGACGCCGGCATCAACGGACCCTTGTTCAGCGACCCGCTGGGCAGTGCAGCGGAACTGCCACCCCCGACAGACCTCACCGAGAGCTGCACACTGCGCCCACCCCGGCCGCTCCGCCCCAAGCGACGCCGAACCAGGCGCGGGCCGGTCCCCACGCCCGAAGGAACCCACGAAGACCATCTGGTCCGTGTGCGCCGCGCACTACCGGCTCTCCTGGGCCAGCGGCCTGCCTGACCTGGTACGAGGCTGCCCCCACCCACCGCCCGCATGGCTCGCCGCCCGTTTCAAGCCAGCAGGCGGCAGTCGCCGTACGGCCCCGTCCCGGAACGGCTCCCGTTGTCAGCGCCGCCTGGCATGGTTTGGATCATTCATGACATCGACTGGGCGCCGATGAAGCACGCATACGGCACGGCCGAGGAGGTACCGGCGCTGCTGCGGGCGCTGCGTTCCCCGGATGACGAGGAACGCCACAAGGCCCTCGACCGCTTCTACGGCGCGGTCCACCATCAGGGCAGTGTGTACCCACCCACGGCCGACCTCGGGGAACATCGGTACAGCGGTTATCGGTGAGAACGATCATGGTCGTCCAGCACAGTGATCCACTTCGCCACTGGGGTTCGGTGAAACACCTCCGGGCCTGCTCCAGGGCTGGCTACGGTCCGGCTCGTGCCAGTGGAATTTCTGAGCGATGAACAAGCTGAGGCGTACGGGACGTTCACCGAGGAGCCGACGAGGCCCGAGCTGGAGCGGTTCTTCTTCCTGGACGACGTGGACCGGGACCTGATCGCCCTACGGCGGACAAAGCACCACCAGCTTGGCTTCGCGCTCCAGATGTGCACGGTGCGGTATGTCGGCCTGTTCCTGGAGAACCCGCTAGCGGTGCCGTGGCCGGTGGTCGAGCACCTGGGCGCGCAGCTCGCCATCGAGGACCCGTCGGTGGTCAAGCGGTACGCCGAACGGCGTCAGACGCTGTACGACCACGCGTGGGAGATCCGGGACGCTTACGGCTACCACCCCTACGAGGACGCCGAGTGGGCCGGCGGTTCCGTACGTTCCTTCACGGGCGGGCGTGGACGCACGCCGAGGGTCCGAAGGCGCTGTTCGACCACGCGGTGGGCTGGCTGCGCCGCCACCGGGTGCTGCTGCCCAGGGTTTCGGTACTGGCCCGGCAGGTGTCGGAGGCGCGGAAGGTCGCGGACAAGCGGCTGCACGCCACCGTCGCGGGCGCCGCCCGCAAGTGTGGACCCGGCGCTGCCCGGTGACCTGGTGTCAACGCTGAAGACGCCGGAGGGTTCCCGTTGGAGCGGCTGCGCCGGCCGCCGACGCAGACGACGGGTACGGCGTTCGCCCGCGCGCTGGAGCGGGTGGACGAGATCGGCGCGTACCGGCTCGGCAGGCTGAAGCTTTCGCAGATCCCACCGAACCGGATGGCGGCGCTGGCCCGGTACGCGCTGGGGTCGAAGGCGCCGTTGCTGGAGCGGGCGGCGGAGCCGAAGCGCACGGCGATGCTCACCACGGTGATGCGGCACCTGGAGGCGAAGGCGATCGACGAGGCCCTGGACCTGTTCCAGATCCTGATGGCCACCCGGCTGCTGAACACGGAGAAGCGCAAGACGGAGAAGGAGCGGCTGTCCACGCTGCCGCAGCTGGAGAAGGCGTCGCGGGTGCTCGCGCGGGCGGCGAAGGTGCTGTTCGAGGAGCTGGAGCTGGTCGAGGGACAGGAGGCGGACCTGGACGTGGCCGCGCTGTGGGCGGCGCTGGAGGAGGTCGCCCCGCGCGCCGCCGTGATGACCGCGGCGGCCACGGTGGTCTCGCTGGTGCCCGAGGACGAGAACTCGGCCGCGCTCGCGACCCGGTACGCCACTGTGCGCCCGTTTCTGTGGCGCTTGGGCGAGTCGAAGGCGCTGGGCGCGGCGAGCGCTGGCAAACGGGTCCTGGCCGGGGTGCGCGACCTTCCGGTGCTGGCCCGGCGGAAAGCGGGGGTGAGGCCGCTGCTGCCGCGCGAGGTGGACGACAAGCTCGTGCCGCCCGCGTGGCGCAAGGCGGTCTACGCCAACCCGGATCTGCCACAGGGCGCGGTGGACCGGGACGCGTACGTGGTGTGCGTGCTGGAACAACTGCACCGGGCCCTGAACAACCGCGACGTCTTCGCCTCGCCCTCGCACCGCTTATCCGACCCACGCGCCCGCCTGCTGGACGGGCCGGAGTGGGACGCGGTCGAGGAGGACGTGCTGGCCGGGCTGAGCCTGGACATGCCCGTCGAGGAGCACCTGGCGGAGCTGGTGCGGGGCCTGGACGCCGCCTGGAAGCAGCTCGCTGAAGTACTGGAAGAGGCGGGGCCGGCGGCAAAGGTCTCCATCGAGGTGCAGGACGACGGCCGGGTGAAGCTGAACGTCGATAAGCTCGGCGCGCTCGGCGACCCGAAGTCCCTGACCTGGCTGCGCAAGCGGGTCGAGAAGATGCTCCCGAAGATCGACCTGCCGGACCTGCTGTTCGAGGTGAACGCCTGGACTGGCTTCCTCGACGCCTTCGTGCACCTCGGCGACGGCACCACCCGAATGAAGGACCTGCCCACCTCGGTGGTCGCGCTGCTGGTGTCCGAGGCATGCAACATCGGCCTGGCCCCGGTGGTGAACCCCGGCTACGAGGCCCTGACCCGGGCCTGGCTCGTGCACGTCGACCAGTACTACCTGCGCGCTGATACCATCGCCGCGGCGAACGCGCGGCTCATCGCCGCCCAGGCCGCCGTGCCCATCGTGAAGTTCTGGGGCAGTGGCCTGCTCGCCTCGGTTCGACGGCCTGCGGTTCGTCGTCCCCGTCCGCACCGTGAGCGCGGCGCCGTCGCCGAAGTACTTCGGGTTCAAGCGGGGCATCACCTGGCTCAACGCCGTCAACGACCAGGTCGCGGGCATCGGGCAGATGGTCGTCCCCGGCCACCCCACGCGACTCCCTGCACATCCTCGACGCGCTGCTGAACCTGGGCGGCGGCGTGAAGCCGGAGATGGTGGCCACCGACAACGCCTCCTATTTAGTTACATGGACACCCCGCCCCTCGTTGAGGGTCGAGGGCGGCCGACCGGGCCGTCGAGCGCGATGACGGCGGAGGCTTGTATGCGTGTGCGCGAGAGCCAGGAGAGCGGGTCGCTGCGTGTCGAGTTGCTCGACGGCAGCGGTGAGCCGGTCGAGGTGGTCTGTGGCTTCCTGCGGTTCCTCGCGGCGCGTGACTGCTCGCCGAACACGCTGGTCTCCTACGCCTACGACCTGCGACATCTGTGGCCCTTCTTTGCCAGTAGCGGTCTGACCTGGGAACGCTTCGGTCCGCCGGACTCGATCGCGCTGCTGGAGTACCTGCGGTCGGTGCCCTCCCGACGACCGCGTAGGCGGATGACCCTGTCGGTGGTGACCGTGGACGCGGACGGGCCGGCGACCAAACTCGCGGCGAGCACGGTGAACCGGATCCTGGCGGCGGTCTCCTCGTTCTACGAGTACACGATCCTGTCCGGACTGCTGGAGCGGGCCAACCCGTTGGAGAAGCGGCCGGACCTGGCGCTAGCCCGAGTCTCCGAGCGGCAC
>DATCWZ010000142.1:0-2422 GCA_036566065.1 Streptomyces sp.
TCACCTGTTCCCTGCCCGCCGCAGAACCCGCGGATCCCGCGGGTCGGAACGTCGCCGACGCTCGCCGTCCCGGAGGGCAAGGCAGAGGACCGCCCCCAGCCCGGCGAGGCCTGCCGCCAGGACGAGCGCCACGTCGGTTCCGTGGCCCAGGCCGTGGGCGCCGCCGGAGTTGGACGAGGAGGCCGTCATGACCGCGACCATGACGGCCACGCCGACCGCGGAGCCGACGTAGCGTGCGGTGTTGTTCGCGCCCGCGCCCATCGCGGTGTGAGTGGCCGGGACGCTGTCGACGGCAAGTCGGGCCAGGGCGGCGTTGATGAGCCCGCTCCCGGCTCCGGAGACGACCAGACCCGGGATGAGCCGGGACCAGGGACCGGCTCCGATACTGCCGAGCATCGAGAGCGTCCCCGCGGCTGACACCACCAGGCCGAGCGCGAGCTGCTGGCGTGCCGACATCCGTGGCGCCAGGCGCCTGGCCTGTAGTGCCACGATCGCGGACAACCCGGACCAGATGACGAACAGTCCGGCGGTCCCGAGCGGCGACAGCCCCAGTCCCAGTTGGATCACCGTCGGCAGATAGCTCATCAGGCCGATGACCGCGACCCCGGTGAACAGTGCGCCGAGCGTGGCGGTGAGGAACAGAGGTCGGCGGAACAGTCCGAGGTCGAGCAGGGGGTCCCGCCTGCGGGCCTGGGCGATCGTGAACGCGACGAGCAGGAGTGCGGCCATGGCCAACAGCACGACGACCGGCGTACGCAGCCAACCTCCTCGGCTCTCGGTGAGGCCGGCCATCATCGCGACCAGCCCGAGTCCGAGGGTCGCGACGCCGACCAGATCCGGCCGACCGGGCTGGTCCGACCGCGAGTCGACCAGGACCCGACCCGCGACGACTCCGACGAGTCCGGTCGCGCCCGCGAACACCCAGTAGCAGGCGCCCCAACTCAGCGTGCTCAGGGCGGCGGAGATCACCGGCCCCAGGGCGATGCCGGCACCGAGTGTCGCTCCCCACAGGCCGGTGGCCCGGATCCGGCCAGGCCCCGGCGGGAACGCGTGCGCCACGAGCGCCAGGCTGGTCGCCAGAATCGCGGCACTCGCGCCTCCCTGGACCATGCGGGTCACGACGAACAGCGCGGTGTTCGTCGCCGCCGCACTGACCGCCAACCCGGCCACCAGGACGGCCGTGCCGATCAGGAACACCCGCTTTCGTCCGTAACCGTCGGCGAGGCTGCCCGCGACGAGCAGCAGCGCGGCCAGGCCGAGCGGCATGCCGTTGAGGATCCAGGTCTGCCCGGACAGGCCGGAATCCAGCGCTGCCGCGGTTTCCGGCAGCGTGGTCATCGGAGCGGTGTAGTCCATGAGTACGAGCAGGGTCGCGGCGCAGGTGACGAGCAGCGTCGCGGCAGCGCGCGGCCCGGCTTCCGGTGACCACGCCGAGGGGCTGGTCGTGCGGGTACCGATCCGAGTGTTCTCGTCCACGATTCTCCTAAGTTCAATGAATGAACCCACTGGGACGCTGACGGTAGCACGGTGCGTTCGTTCACTGAACTGACCCGCGTACACTGGGCACATGTCGCTGGGCAGGGACTACGCGGGCCAGGAGTGTGCGCTCGCCAGTGCGCTTGAGTTGATCGGTGAGCGCTGGACCCTGCTGCTGGTGCGCGATGCCTTCTACGGCGTCCGCCGCTACAGCGACTTCCTGGCACATGTGGGTGCGCCGCGCGCGGTGCTGGCGGAGCGCCTACAGTCGCTCGTCGACGCCGGTGTTTTCGAACGGCGGCCCTACCAGGACTCGCCGCCGCGCGACGAGTACGTCCTCACCGAGATGGGCGTGGCGCTGTGGCCTGCCGTGTACACGCTGGCCCAGTGGGGGGAGCGGTACCTGTCCTCGGCCGGTCCCCGGCGGATCTTCGCGCACGTCACCTGCGGTTCGCCGCTCGACCCGTTGGGGATGTGCTCCTCCTGCGGGATGGTGGTGGCTCCGGCTGACGTCGAGGTACGCCCCGGTCCCGGCACCAGCGGAGGCGGCCATGGCGACGCGGTGTCACAGGCCCTTCGGCTGCCACATCGCCTGCTCCAGCCACTCCTGCCGCCTGGCTGACGTTGCCCGTTCGGTCCGTCGGTCCCGTTCGGCCCTGCTCACCGGTCAGCGGCCGGCGAGGAACTCGGACACCTGGCGCCGGGACCGCAACCGGACGAAGCGCAGATGGGCCCAGCGTGGGTCCCGCGCGGCGTCCTGGTACCGGCGCCGGTACCGGTGGTGTCGGGTCCACGACCACATGATGATCGAGCGTTGTGGGTCCAGACTGAGCATGTTCCGCCAGCGTTCCCGGTTGCCGTTCCACAGTTCACGGCGGGTGGTTGCCCGGGCCAGGGTGCGCCCGACCACCTGACGGAACACGACCCGGCGCGGCAGGTCCAGCCA
>DATCWZ010000268.1:0-5862 GCA_036566065.1 Streptomyces sp.
GGCAGGAGTCGGAGGCGCGGGCCGCTGAGCTGCTCTCGGCGGCCCGGATCCAGGACGAGCGGGTGGTCCGGGAGACGGAGCGGATTCTGCGCGAGCACGAGGAGCGGCGCGAGGAGGCGCGGGCACACTTGGCCCACGTACGCAGCGCCCTGGCATCCCTCACGGGCCGCCGCCCGAGCCGGACCGACTGAGAGCCCCGCAACCGCCCGCCCCGTCGAGCGGGCACCCTGTCGTGCCTCTGCCTGGCTGTGCGGGTACCCGTTGTCTGCGCCCGGCGTCGGTCGCTTGCGGGGGTCAGTGGGGGGCGGGGGTGGGCGTGGTTGATGCGTGGGCGGCCTCGGTTGGGGGGCGGGTGAGGTTGTAGTGGGCGTACAGGCGTTGTTCGTCCACCGCGCCGAGGCTGTCCCCGGGGTTCACGCGCGGCGCTTGTCGTACCGTGTCCTTCTCGAAGCGCACATGCAGGTCGCCGCTGGTGGACCTGCGGGAGCCGGCCAGCGGGACGATGCTCTCCTCCGTGCCGAACAGACCGGTTCTGACGGTGACCCACTCCGGCCTGCCCGAGACGTCGTTGAGGTGGACCCGTCCGACTGTGCCCACCTCTTCGCCGTCCGCGTCGTAAGCCGTCACACCTGTGAGGCCACTGCCCGCGCGGCCGTAGTCTGCTGCCATTCCTGTCACTCCTCGTTGCGGGGCAGGGGGTGCCTGGCCGAGCGTGATCGTCGGCGGTGGGCACGTACCGATATCTCCTCCCGGCGGGCCGTGCCCCGCAACCCGGCTCCCGTCCCGTCCCGAGCCCCGCGCCCGTACCACCGGCGGGTAGGGAGACAGCGGTACTCGTTCGCCAGGTCCGGCCGAATGGGGTGGCTGTGGGGCCGTGGGGGTGACCCTTACGCGGGGTGCCTTCCGGGGCGCGGACCCTTAGGGGTCGCCGGGCGTTTCGGTCCAGGGGCCGTTCCTCCCGCTGGAGGACGTGGCCGGGGGTCCCCGTTCCTTAGCGTGGTGACGCACGGGATTGCGGGCCGGCCGCAGGGGCGGGGGTGGGGGAAACCCCACCGGAAGACTGCGATGGGCACCAGCGCGCCCGACCCCCTGTGCGGACAAGACTTTGGAACGTACCCGGAAGACGTGCGGCCGGCGGAGACGCGCGGCCGACGCAATGACATAGGAGACTTACCGTGACAACGGCTGTGACCATCCCCAGGCACGGGGGCACTGGAGGGCGTCCGGCCGTTGCCGCGCGGGCGCGGCAGGTAGTCAAGGCGTACGGGGAAGGGGAGACCCGGGTCGTCGCGCTCGACCATGTCGATGTCGACATCGCCCGCGGCCGGTTCACGGCGATCATGGGGCCTTCGGGTTCCGGCAAGTCGACGCTGATGCACTGCCTGGCCGGGCTCGACACGGTGACGTCGGGCGAGATCTACCTCGCCGACACCGAGATCACGAAGCTCAAGGACAAGAAGCTCACCCAGTTGCGCCGGGACCGGATCGGTTTCATCTTCCAGGCGTTCAATCTGCTTCCGACGCTGAACGCGCTGGAGAACATCACGCTGCCGATGGATATCGCGGGCCGTAAGCCGGACGCGGACTGGCTGCGGCAGGTCGTGGAGACCGTGGGTCTCGCCGAGCGGCTGAAGCACCGGCCGACGCAGCTCTCCGGCGGCCAGCAGCAGCGGGTTGCCGTGGCGAGGGCGCTCGCCGCCCGGCCGGAGATCATCTTCGGGGACGAGCCGACCGGGAACCTGGACTCGCGGGCCGGGGCCGAGGTGCTGTCGTTCCTGCGCAGGTCGGTCGATGAGCTGGGCCAGACGATCGTCATGGTCACGCATGACCCGGTGGCCGCGTCGTACGCGGACCGGGTGCTGTATCTCGCGGACGGTTCCATCGTCGACGAGATGCACAACCCGACCGCCGACCAGGTCCTGGACCGGATGAAGGACTTCGACGCGCGCGGGCGGACGTCATGACCGTGTGGAAGACCTCGATGCGCAATTTCTTCGCGCACAAGGGACGGATGGCGCTGTCCGCCGTAGCCGTCCTGCTGTCGGTGGCGTTCGTCTGCGGCACGCTCGTGTTCACCGACACGATGAACACGACGTTCGACAAGCTGTTCGCGGCGACGTCGGCCGATGTGACCGTCAGCCCGAAGTCGGCGCACGGCGCGGACGATCTGCCGGAGAACGGCCTGCCCGCGTCGCTGCCGGCTTCCCTGGTCCAGCGGGTCGAGCGGGCCGACGGGGTGAAGAACGCCGAGGGCGGCGTCTCCAGCATGTCGGTGACCGTTGTCGACAGTCACAACACGAACATGGGTTCGGAGAACGGCGCCCCGACGATCGCGGGCAACTGGACGCGCAACGACCTGCGTTCGATGGAGATCACCTCGGGTCACGCCCCGCGCGGCGCGGACGAGGTGATGGTCGACGCCGACACCGCGGACAAGCACCACCTGAAGATCGGTGACGAGCTGCGCACCATCGCCGTGACCGGTGAGGTCAGGGCGCGGATCAGCGGTATCGCCTCGTTCACGGTGACGAACCCGGGCGCTGCCGTGGTCTTCCTGGACACGGCGACCGCGCAGCAGAAGCTGCTCGGCAGGGCCGGTGTGTTCACGCACATCTCGGTCACCGCCGCGTCCGGCGTCGACGACGCCCAGTTGAAGAGGAACGTGGCCGCCGCTCTGGGTGATCAGGGTGCGTACAAGCTGCAGACCCAGAAGGAGGCCGCGGCGTCGAACAAGGACTCGATGGGTTCCTTCCTCGATGTGATGAAGTACGCGATGCTGGGCTTCGCCGGGATCGCGTTCCTTGTTGGCATCTTCCTGATCGTGAACACGTTTTCGATGCTGGTCGCGCAGCGGACGCGTGAGATCGGTCTGATGCGGGCCATCGGTTCCAGCCGTAAGCAGGTGAACCGTTCGGTGCTGGTGGAAGCGGTGCTGCTGGGCGTCGTCGGTTCCGTGTTCGGTGTCGGCGCCGGGGTGGGGCTCGCGGTCGGGCTGATGAAGCTGATGGGTTCCATGGGCATGGAGCTGTCCACTCAGGACCTGACGGTCGCCTGGACGACTCCGGTGACCGGGCTGCTGCTCGGCATCGTCGTGACGGTCCTGGCCGCCTACATCCCGGCCCGCCGGGCCGGGAAGGTGTCCCCGATGGCGGCGCTGCGTGACTCGGGGACGCCGGCGGACGCCAGGTCGGGCCGGGTGAGGGCCGGGATCGGCCTGGTTCTCACCGCTGCCGGTGCGGCGGCGCTGGTGGTCACCGCGCAGGCTGACAAAGCGGGTGAGGGGTCGCTGTATCTGGGGCTCGGCGTGGTGCTCACGCTGCTCGGCTTCATCGTGGTCGGCCCGCTGCTGGCCGGCGTGGTCGTGCGGGTCCTCGGCGCCGTCGTGCTGCGGCTGTTCGGCCCGGTCGGCCGGCTGGCTGAGCGCAACGCGCTGCGTAATCCGCGGCGTACCGGGGCGACCGGTGCGGCGCTGATGATCGGGCTGGCGCTGGTGGCCTGCCTGTCGGTGGTCGGCTCCTCGATGGTGGCGTCCGCCTCGCAGCAGGTGGACCGGACGGTCGGCGCGGACTTCCTGATGCAGTCCGACGCGGGCCAGTTGATCGTGCCGGAGGCCGCGAAGGCGATGGAGAGCGTGCCCGGTCTCGACCATGTCACGCGGTACAAGAGTGTCAGCGCGAAGCTCACCGCTCCGGACGGCAGGACGGAAAACACGGAGCTGGCCGCCACCGACCCGTCGTACCGGAAGGATCTGCTGCGTACGACGGTCTCGGGTGATCTGGCGAAGGCGTACGGCAAGGACGCCATGTCCGTCGGTGACGCGTACGCCGCCAAGCACGGGATCAAGGTCGGGGACGAGATCACGGTCGCGTTCAGGGCGGGTGCGACAGCGAAGCTGAAGGTCGCCGCGATCACCTCGGACGACACCGCCATCGACAAGGGCGCGATGTACACGAACATCTCGACCGTCGCGGCGTACGTCTCCGCGCATGACATGCCCGGAAACGTGATCATGTTCGCCTCGGCGCAGGACGGCAAGGAGAAGCAGGCGTACGCGGCGCTGAAGAAGTCGGTGGCCGCGTATCCGCAGTACACGGTGCAGAACCAGACCGACTTCAAGCAGGAACTGCAGGACCAGGTCGGCCAGTTGCTGAACATCGTGTACGGGCTGCTGGCGCTGGCGATCATCGTGGCGGTGCTGGGTGTGGTGAACACCCTGGCCCTGTCGGTGGTGGAGCGGACCCGGGAGATCGGGCTGATGCGGGCGATCGGGCTTTCCCGCCGCCAGTTGCGGCGGATGATCCGGCTGGAGTCGGTGGTCATCGCGCTGTTCGGCGCGCTGCTGGGGCTGGGGCTCGGCATGGGCTGGGGTACCTCGGCGCAGAAGCTGCTGGCGCTGGAGGGGATGAAGGTGCTGGAGATCCCGTGGCCGATGATCGCGGCGGTGTTCGTGGGGTCGGCGTTCGTCGGGCTGTTCGCCGCGCTGGTCCCGGCGTTCCGGGCCGGCCGGATGAACGTACTGAACGCGATCGCTTCCGACGGATGACGATGGTGTCCGACGTAGGATGACCGATCAGGTCCCGGGGCGTTCCTCCAAACGTCCCGGGGCTTTCCTTTTTGTCCGTACGGCTTGCACGAAGCTGTCACTCTGCTTGCAACAAGCTGTCACTGGGCGACAGTTCGCGTTCCGCTTCCCGCTGGCAAGGTCGTCTCTGCCGGGGCAACAACCCGGCAGGACGCCAAACCGAAGGGGAAAACGTGTTCAGGTCTTCGCTTTCGCGCCGGTCGGGCCGGTCCGTTCGCGCTGTGGTGGTCGGCATACTCGCTGTGGCCCCGCTCGCACTGTGTACGGGTGTCGCATCGGCCGCCGCTCCTGCCGGGCCGCAGGTGTCCGAACGGATGCCGGACCATGCTGTCCAGGTGGTCTGCGGGCATCTGGGGGACGCGCTGGACGGGCTCCCCCCGCACTCCACGCCCGCCCAGGTGTGCACGCTGGTCAACGGCTGGGACTAGGCCGCCGTCATGGTGCGGTTCCAGCTCCTCGGTCCGCTGGCGCTCGCGGACGGCCCTGACGCCGTCGTGCTCCAGCCGTCGAAGCCGGTGATCCTGCTGGCCGCGCTGCTCCTGCACGCCAACGCCGTCGTGTCCGCGGAGTATCTCCAGCGGGCGGTGTGGGGCGAGGAGCAGCCGGCCACCGCGCGGGCCGCGCTGCACACCTGTGTGCTGCGGCTGCGCAGGCTGTTCACCAAGCACGGGGTGACCGACACGGAGATCGAGGCGGTGCCCGGCGGTTACCGGATCACCGCGGGACCGCATTCCCTGGACCTGCTCGGCTTCCGCGACCGGACCAGCCGTGCGCTGACGCTCGCCGACGACCCGGACGAGGAACTGTGCACGTTGAAGGACGCGCTGTCGTTGTGGCAGGGGGCGCTGCTGGCCAATGTGCGCTCCGATGTGCTGCACCGGGACGAGGTGCCGCGGCTGGCCGAGGAGCGGCTGCGCAGTGTGGAGCGGGTGTGCGATCTGCTGCTGGGGATGGGCCGTTGCGGGGAGGCGCTCGTCGAACTCTGGTCCGCTACGCGCGTATATCCGGGGCATGAGCGGTTCCATGAACAGTTGATCGAGGCGTTGTACCGGACGGGCCGGCAGTCCCAGGCCCTCGCGGAGTACCGCAGGGTCAAGGGCTATCTGCGGGACGAGCTGGGTGTCGATCCGTCACCCGGGCTGCGGCAACTGGAGCTGGCGATCCTGCGGGGCGAGGATCTGGGGCCCGCGGGGGGTGGCGGCCGGGCGGCGCTGGGGCAGGGGGCGCAGCGGCTGCGTCATACGGAGCGGGCGCTGCGGGGGGTGCCCGTGCGGGTGGTG
>DATCWZ010000093.1:0-2229 GCA_036566065.1 Streptomyces sp.
CCGCGGCCCGCCACGCCTCCTGGGCGAAGCCTTGCTCGACGATGGCGGCCTGAGGCAGGGTGATCAACTGGTTGAAGCGGATCACGGGGTCGGCCAGTGTGATGACCGGGTGGCGGGGGCGCAGGATGTCCTGCTCGCGCTGGATATAGCCGGTGGAACCCAGGACGTCCAGCGGGTGGGTGACGGCGTTGCGCTGCCGCTCGAGGGCCGCACCGACCTTGGTGGGCGTGGAGGCGCCCTGTGCGATCGCGGTGAGAACGTCGTAGTAGAGGGTGTGCTGCGTGATACGCGGGTCTTCACGCAGGAGGTACTCGGTCTCCGTACGTGAGTACACCGCCCTGCCCGGGTCAAGGAGCGTTCGGGTCAGCCAGGGGAGGAAGCCGTCGTTCGGGTGCGGTCTGGCCGCCACCGGCCGATACCCCGGAGCGCCGCCGAGGACGGCATGGACCTGCAAGGCCGTCAGCGGGTCCTCAATCTGCCAGAAGGCACGCGCAGCTCGGTAGTCGAACGCACCCAGTCGTAGATCGACCACCGCACGGCCACGCAACGGCTCGGTACCCGACAGCAATTCGTGCATGACACTCATCGCGGACCCGCAAAGGATCATCCGAGGCCCAGGTCCGGTGCCGGTGCCCGTGCCGCGCTGACGCTCGTCGTAGATCTGTTGCAGCAGCCCTGGAATCTCGGGCGAGTGCTGGAGGAGATAGGGCAGCTCGTCGACAACCAGCAGAGGATGTTGTGAACGGGCGGTGACATCAAGGGCGTTGGACAGCACCTCCCGCCAGCCGGCCAGCCGTAGCGTCCCCGGCTGTAGACCCGCGTAGGCCGCGATGGCGTCGCTGAACCGTTGAATCGCCGGCAGTCGCCCCTCCTCCCGCACCGCGGTGACATACAAACCGTCGACCCGCTCGGACAGCGCCTGCAACAGGTACGACTTCCCGTACCGCCTGCGCCCGGAGACGATCCCGAGACGCATCGCCGGATCCGGGTCCGTGACGAAGTCGGTCAGGAGATCCCACTCACGATCGCGATCAACCACGCTCTCGGGCTTGCCAAGCATGCTCCGCACCACCGGCACTCCCCATCGGTCCGATCCGCGCCATGTGTCGAAGTCTATTTGTACAGCTTCTGTCTGTCTCCAGTAGGCTGAAGACATGGTGTCGGTACGCCGGCTTCAGGCACGTGGAAGTGGCCCTGCGACGGTGACCGTGCCGGTCCACCAGTCCGGTTGATCGGGTGCGTGCCAGAGGACGTTGAGCCGACGGTGGGTGAGTTCCTCCGCCTTCTGAACCGGGGCCGCCTGTGCGATGTCCGGCTCGGACGAGGGCGGAGGATCAGCGGGCGCGCCCGTTGGTGATGCCGGCCGGCCCAGTGAAGTGGACGGCGTACCTCCATCCGTCCGGGTTCCGGTACAGCGCGAGGCTGGTCGGCGTCCCGAGGGTGCGCCGGTGCGGCGGTGAGTGTCACCGGGGACGTACGCGCCCACGCCCGTCCGGATAAACGGATGGTCGGGGGCGAGCGTGACGCGGCAGGATGCTCCTCATGACATTGCCCACCCCCGAGCTGCACACCGCCCGCCTGCGACTGCGGCCGTTCACCGACACCGACGCGGCGCCGCTCTACGCGCTGCACAGCAGCGCCCACGTGCTGCGTTACTGGGACTCCCCGCCGTGGACCGAACCGGCCCGCGCCCAGCGCTTCATCGCGACCTGCCGGACGATCGAGGAGGAAGGCACGGGAGCGCGGGTGGCCGTCGACCGCCTCTCCGACGGCGCATTCATCGGCTGGTGCGGCCTGATCAACTGGAACCCGAACTTCCGCAGCGCGTCCCTGTGCTACGTCTTCGACGCCGCGGCGTGGGGCCACGGCTACGCCACGGAGACCGCGCACGCCGCCCTGCGGTGGGCGTTCGACACCCTGGACCTGAACCGCGTCCAGGCCGAGACCGACACCCGCAACATGGCGTCCGCCCGGGTCCTGGAGAAGCTCGGCTTCGTCCGCGAAGGCACCCTCCGCGAGGACTGCGTCGTCAACGGCGACGTCTCCGACTCCCGGGTCCTCGGCCTCCTCCGCCGCGAGTGGCACCCGACGACCGGCCGCTAGGACCCGAGGCATGCCTGCCTTTCGGCGCCCTTCCTTGAGCGGCGGAGGCGTTACGTGAGGGTGTTGCGCAGGTGTGGGCCGAGGTAGCCGACGTACACCGTTCCCCGAACGGAGGCAGTCGTCGTA
>DATCWZ010000600.1:0-3317 GCA_036566065.1 Streptomyces sp.
CTGCCGCTCACCTCTCCAGTTGATGGCGGTGCAGCGGGTGAGGAGCTCTTGCGGTGCGCCTTTGACGTAAGCGTGGTGGCTGCGGTCTCCCCTGTCCGCGTGCACGGTGCTCATCAGCTTGCGGGCCGAGTCGAACGGATACTCCGCCACACGTGGCGTGGCGGCTTCCTCGGCGGTCAGGTCCAGCCCGGCCTTCGCCGCTGCGACGAGCAGCGCCCCCTCGGTGGTGTCGCCGAGCACCCGCCAGCCCTCGCCGTCGGCCGGCGGCACCAGCCGGGCGTTGCAGCACAGTCCCGCCGCCCGAAGCAGTCCGCGCACCGGCATGGGATCAGCCACTTCGCCGATCGGCGCGTACCCCACCCCGGACACGGCATGGGGCACGCCGCCGGCCCACACCTGGACGACGGTCATCTCGGCCTGGGTGAGTGTCCCGGTCTTGTCCGTGCACACGAAGGTGGTGGAGCCGAGCGCCTCCACCGCCAGCAGCTGCTTGACCAGTGCGTGCCTGCGGGCCATGCGCCGTACGCCGATCGCCAGCGATACCGACAGCGTCGCGGGCAGTCCCTCGGGAACGAGCGCGACCATCACTCCGAGGGCGAAGACGAAGGTCTCCACGGACGGCTGCCCGGTGGGCACGCGCACCGCGAACAGAGCCGCGCCGATCGCCAGCGCCGCGCCCGCCACCCGGCGGGCCATCGAGGCGACCTGGCGCTGCAGTGGGGTCTTCTGCCGCGGCGCTGCTGCGGCGAGCCGGAAGATGCGGCCGAACTCCGTTTCCGCGCCGGTGGCGAACACCACGGCTTTCGCCGAGCCCGCCACGACATCGGTGCCCATGAAGACGCAGTTGCGGGCCTGAAGAATCGGCCCGCCGGCCACCGGTTCGCCGGTCCGCCCGACGGCGTCGCTTTCTCCTGTCAGGGCCGCGTTGTTCACCGAGACCTCGTGTGCCTCGACGAGGCGGCAGTCCGCCGACACCGCGTCCCCGGCCTCCAGGATGACGACGTCTCCGGGCACCAGTTCACGCGCGGGCAGCTCCTGCCGCTCGGCGTCGCGGAGCACTCGGCAGGTGTGCGGCACCATGGCCTGCAGCGATTCGGCCGTCCGCTCAGCGGAGTACTCCTGTGCGAAGCCGATGGCCGCGTTCAGCACCACCACACCCAGAATCGCCACTGCCAGCTGCAGGGTGCCCGCGTCACGGGGCTCCTGAAGGCTGTAGGCCAGGAACGTGATCGCCGACGCGACGAGCAGGACGATGGCGAAGAGGTCGGTGAACTGCCTGGCCAGGTCCCGCCACAGCCCTCTCCGCCCGGCGTGCGGCAGCTCGTTGAGTCCGAACCGGTCCCGCTGCGCCGCCGCTTCCGCCGATGTAAGGCCCCGAGGCGCCGTGCCCACCGCCGCGAAGACGTCACCGGTCGGCAGGGTCTGCACCGCAGGGCCATGAGTCCCGCCCGGGGCCGCTGACCCGCGGCCTCCCACCTGGCAGGACGCGGTCACGGCGCGCCGACGCGTACCGCGGTGACCTTGTACTCGGGGCAGGACGTGACGGTGTCCGCGCGGTCGGAGGTGAGCCGGTTCACTCCGCTCGCGGGGAAGTGGAAGGAGCAGAAGACCTGGCCGGGGGCTGTCTGTTCGCTGATCCGGGCGACGAGCCGGGCCCGCCCGTGTCGGCTCTCCACGGTGACCTCCGCGCCGTCCCGCAGGCCGTACCGGACAGCGTCGTGGGGGTGGAGGTCGAGGAAGTCGACCGGATCGAGTGCGAGGTTGCCGCCGCGGCGGGTCATGCTGCCGGAGTTGTAGTGGGCCCAGCGCCGCCCGGTGACCAGGACCAGCGGATAGTCGTCGTCGGGTTGTTCGCCGGGCGGGAGGTAGGGGGGCGCGGCAAGGTGAGCCCGCCCGTCCGGCGTGGCGAACCCCTCCGTGTACAGCTTGGCTTCCCCCGGGCGGTCGGGATCCGGGCATGGCCACGGGATGGCGCCCTCGCGGTCCAGCCGGTCGTGGGAGAGACCGGCGAAGCCGGGCGCGACCTGGCCGCACTCGGCGAGCGCGTCGGCCGGGGCTGGGCAACCGAGGTCGACGCCCATGGCGGAGGCGGCGGCGCGGATGACGTCGAAGTCGGTACGGGCTTCCCCCGGCGGGGGGACGGCGGGGCGTACCCGCTGGAACCGGCGGTCGAAGTTGACGAAGGTGCCGTCCTTCTCCAGCCAGGACGCGACCGGCAGTACCACGTCCGCGTGGCGGGCGGTTCCGGACAGGAACAGTTCGTTGCACACCACGAGCGGGCACGCGTCCAGCGCCTGGGCTACGCGGTTCGCGTCGGGGTCGGTGGCGCAGACGTCCTCGCCGATGACCCACAGAGCCCGCAGATCCCCGGACCGTGCGGCGGCGAACATGTCCGGGATCCGCAGGCCGGGGCGGTCCGGGATCGGTACGCCCCACACTGCCTCGGCCCGGGACCGTGCGGCCGGGTCCGTCACCTTGCCGTAGCCGGGCAGGAGGTCGGGCAGCGCGCCCATGTCGGAGGCGCCTTGGACGTTGTTCTGGCCACGCAGCGGATTGACCCCGTATCCGCGGTCGGTGCCCACAGCGCCCCGGAGGATCGCCAGATTGGCCAGCGACCTCACCCCGTCCGTGCCATGGAGGTGTTCGGTGACACCCAGGCCGTAGACAATCGCAGGGCGTTCGGAACGCCCGTAGAGCCGGGCGGCGGCCACCAGGTCCGCGGCGGGTACCCCGGTGATCTCCGCGACCCGGTGGGGCGGGTAGTCGTCCAGCAGTTCGGTGACCTCTGGCAGACCCGTGGCACGCGCGTACAGAAACTCCTCATCGGCCAGTCCTTCACTGAGCAGGACGTGGGCGAGCCCATGGAAGAGTGCGACGTTGGTGCCGGGGCGGGGCCGCAGATGCACGTCGGCGTGCAGGGCGAGGCCGACGGCGCGGGGGTCGGCGACGACCAGCTTGGCCCCTTGCAGTACGCGCCTCAGCAGCCGTGCTCCGACCACGGGGTGGGCTTCGACGGGGTTGGCCCCGACCACCAGCAGGCAGTCGGCCCGCTCGACGTCGTCGAAGCTGTCGGTACCGCCGGAGAGCCCGAAGGAGGCGGTCAGACCGGCGGCGGACGGGGAGTGGCAGAGGCGGGAGCAGTTGTCGACGTTGTTGGTGCCGATGACGACCCGCATGAACTTCTGGACGAGGTAGTTCTCCTCGTTGGTGGCGCGGGCCGAGGAGATCGCCGCCACGGCGTCCGGCCCGCCGGCGTCAACGGCTTCGCGCAGCCCACGGGCGACATGGCCGAGCGCCTCGTCCCAGCCGACCGGCTC
>DATCWZ010000439.1:0-9538 GCA_036566065.1 Streptomyces sp.
TTCCGCATCCCGGAAGCGGCGGTCGCGGTGAGGTGACCCGATGTGATGTGGCACAATGGCTAGCTGTACTCGACAGTCGCACAGGACCCCTCTCTCCTCCGGCTGACGCGTCCATCGGGCACTCCGAGTACCGCAACCCCACGTGGCATTTTGTTGTGCCCAACCACGTCAAGACCAGGAGACACCACTTCCGTGGCAGTCAAGATCAAGCTGAAGCGTCTGGGCAAGATCCGTTCGCCTCACTACCGCATCGTCGTCGCCGACTCCCGTACCCGCCGTGACGGCCGGGCCATCGAGGAGATCGGCCTGTACCACCCGGTGCAGAACCCCTCGCGCATCGAGGTCAACTCGGAGCGCGCGCAGTACTGGCTGTCCGTCGGCGCCCAGCCGACCGAGCCGGTTCTCGCGATCCTCAAGCTCACCGGTGACTGGCAGGCCCACAAGGGCCTCCCGGCCCCCGCGCCGCTGCTGCAGCCGGAGCCCAAGGCCGACAAGCGCGCCCTGTTCGAGTCCCTGACGGCGGACGGTGCCGACGAGGCCAAGGGTGAGGCGATCACTCAGAAGGCCAAGAAGGCCGACAAGAAGGCGGACGAGGCGGCTGACGCCGCAGCGTCCACCGAGTCGACCGAGGCCTGAGCATGCTCGAGGAGGCTCTTGAGCACCTCGTGAAGGGCATCGTCGACAACCCCGACGATGTGCGGGTCGCCTCGCGCGACCTGCGCCGCGGGCGCGTGCTCGAGGTCCGGGTCCACCCCGATGACCTCGGCAAGGTGATCGGCCGCAACGGCCGCACCGCTCGCGCGCTGCGCACCGTCGTGGGCGCCATCGGTGGCCGCGGTATCCGTGTCGACCTCGTCGATGTGGATCAGGTTCGCTGAAAGAGTTGAGCACCGGCCAGGGCCGGGGAGGGCTTTCGAGCCGTCCCCGGCCTTTGTCGTCCGTGGACCATCACTCGTGAACGATCACCGGGAGAAACAGCGTGCAGTTGGTAGTTGCGCGGATCGGCCGCGCCCATGGCATCAAGGGCGAGGTCACGGTCGAGGTGCGCACGGACGAGCCCGAACTGCGGCTCGGGCCCGGGGCCGTCCTGGCCACCGAACCGGCCGGGGCGGGACCCCTGACCATCGAGACCGGCCGGGTGCACAGCGGCAGGCTGCTGCTGCGTTTCCGGGGCGTCCACGACCGTACGGCCGCCGAGGCGCTGCGCAACACCCTGCTCATCGCCGAGGTGGACCCGCGGGAACTGCCCGAGGATCCCGAGGAGTTCTACGACTATCAGCTCATGGACCTCGATGTGGTCCTGGCCGACGGCACCCCCGTCGGGCGGATCACCGAGATCACTCATCTGCCCTCCCAGGACCTGATCATCGTGGAGCGGCCCGACGGCGGCGAGGTGATGATCCCGTTCGTCGAGGAGATCGTCACCGAGATCGACTTGGAGGAGCAGCGTGCGGTCGTCTCGCCGCCGCCCGGCCTGATCGACGACCGCGACGCAGTGATCGTTTCCTCGCGTGACGAAACGGACGGGGACGAGGCGGACGGGGGCGACGCGTCATGAGGCTCGATGTCGTCACGATCTTCCCTGAGTATCTGGAACCGCTGAACGTCTCGCTCGTCGGCAAGGCCCGGGCCCGCGGCCGGCTCGATGTGCGGGTGCACGATCTGCGGTCCTGGACGCACGACCGGCACCACACCGTCGACGACACCCCGTACGGCGGCGGCCCCGGCATGGTCATGAAGACCGAGCCCTGGGGCGAGGCGCTGGACACCGTCCTGGCCGACGGCTACGAGACCGGCGCGCACTCCCCGGTCCTCGTGGTGCCCACCCCCAGCGGGCGGCCGTTCACCCAGGACGTGGCCGTGGAGCTCTCCGAGCGGCCATGGCTGGTTTTCACCCCCGCCCGGTACGAGGGCATCGACCGCCGGGTGATGGAGGAGTACGCCACCCGGATACCGGTCATCGAGGTGTCGATCGGGGATTACGTCCTGGCGGGCGGGGAAGCCGCCGTCCTGGTGATCACGGAGGCGGTGGCCCGGCTGCTGCCCGGTGTACTGGGCAACGCCGAGTCGTACCGCGACGACTCCTTCGCCCCCGGCGCCATGGCGAGCCTGCTGGAGGGCCCCGTCTACACCAAGCCGCCCGAGTGGCGGGGACGCGGCATCCCGGACGTCCTGCTCAGCGGGCACCACGGCAAAATCGCGCGCTGGCGCCGGGACGAGGCATTCCGGCGGACCGCGCTGAACCGGCCGGATCTCATTGAGCGTTGCGACGCGTCGGCCTTCGACACGAAGGACCGGGAGATCCTCTCCATCCTCGGCTGGTCCCCCGAGCCCGGGGGGCGATTTTGGCGCAGGCCCGAGGCCATGGAAGAATGACGACGCTGTACGTCCGGCGTGCGCCCCTGCCACAGGGGGAATGACGCCCGCCCGACGCGATCAGCCTCCGGATTTCTTCCACACTCCCGTCGATGACCTGTGGCATCGCCGAAGAAAGCAGACACCATGACCTCCCTGCTCGATGGCGTCAACGCCGCCTCGATCCGTACCGACCTCCCGGCGTTCCGCCCCGGCGACACGGTCAACGTCCACGTGCGAGTGATCGAGGGCAGCCGCTCCCGTATCCAGCAGTTCAAGGGCGTTGTCATCCGCCGCCAGGGCTCGGGCGTCAGCGAGACCTTCACCGTCCGGAAGGTCTCCTTCAGCGTCGGCGTCGAGCGTACCTTCCCGGTGCACAGCCCGATCTTCGAGAAGATCGAGCTCGTCACCCGCGGTGACGTCCGCCGCGCCAAGCTGTACTTCCTCCGTGAGCTGCGCGGCAAGGCCGCGAAGATCAAGGAGAAGCGCGACCGCTGAAGCACAGCCGGAGTCCACAGCGCGGCCGGATAGGATTCCGCCGCGATGGACACCGAAGCACAGCACACGGAGCGCGACCGCTCCCCGGAACCCGACGAAGGTCCTGGGGAGGGGCCGCGCTTCATGCGTTTCCCGGACCGGCCGACGGTGACCTGGGGGCGGGCAGCCTTCCTGGGCATCGCCCTCACCGCCGCTGCCCTGCTGTTCAGTGCCTTCGTGCTGCAGCCCTTCCTCATTCCGAGCGGCTCGATGGAGCCCACGCTGAGGGTCGGGGACCGGGTGCTCGTCAACAAACTGGCGTACCGTTTCGGCTCCGGACCGCAGCGCGGCGATGTGGTGGTCTTCGACGGCACCGGCTCCTTCGTACCGGAGCCGCCGGAGCGGAACCCCGTCACCGCGCTGCTGCACGGGGCGGCCGCGTCGCTCGGACTGGCCGAACCCGCAGAGACCGACTTCGTGAAGCGGGTGGTGGGCGTGGGGGGCGATCGCGTGGTCTGCTGCGACAAGCGGGGGAGACTTGAGGTGAACGGTGCCGCGGTCGACGAGGGATATCTGCACCCGGGGGACAAGCCCTCCGCGGTGCCCTTCGACATCGTGGTGCCCGACGGCAGACTGTGGATGATGGGGGACCACCGCGCCCGCTCGCGCGACTCCCGGGACCACCTGGGACAGCCCGGTGGCGGCATGGTTCCCGTCGGCATGGTGATCGGACGGGCCGACTGGCTCGGCTGGCCGCTCGGCCGGCTCGGTACCGTACCCGGGACGGGCGCCTTCGATGCCGTACGGCAGCCGGGTGGAGCCCATGGGTAACCGGGGGCGCAGGCCCGGCATGGAGGACGCCGGGATCCCACTGCCGACCGGAACCCGTCGCACCGCCCCCCGCTCCCTGCCGACCAGGGCCGAGCGCCGCAAGCTGGCCCGCCGCGTCAAACGACGGCGGCGCAGGTCGGCGGTGAAGGAGATCCCCCTCCTCATCTTTGTGGCCCTGCTGATCGCGCTGGTGCTCAAGACCTTCCTCGTACAGGCTTTCGTGATCCCGTCCGGGTCGATGGAGCAGACCATCCGGATCGGCGACCGGGTGCTGGTCGACAAGCTGAGCCCGTGGTTCGGCTCCGAGCCGCAGCGCGGCGACGTCGTCGTCTTCAAGGACCCCGGTGGCTGGCTGCAGCAGGAGAACGTCGACCCGAAGGACCCGCCCTTCGGCGTCAAGCAGGGCAAGGAGTTGCTGACCTTCGTCGGGCTGCTGCCGTCCGACAACGAGCAGGATCTGATCAAGCGGGTGGTGGCCGTCGGGGGCGACACCGTCAAGTGCTGCGGTACGGACGGCAGGGTCATCGTCAACGGCACGCCACTCGATGAGCCGTATCTTCACCCCGGCAACGAACCATCGGCTCTCAAATTCGAGGTAAAGGTTCCGGCCGGCCGCATCTTCGTGATGGGCGACCACCGGTCCAACTCCGCCGATTCGCGTTTCCACCTCGACGAGCCCGACAGGGGCACGGTTTCGGAGAAGCAGGTCGTGGGACGGGCTGTTGTGATCGCCTGGCCGTTCGGCCACTGGCGCAAACTGGAGGAGCCGGGGACGTATGCCACGGTCCCCGACGGGCGCGCCGGGACGACGGCGGCGCCCGAACCGTCGAATAGTGTGTCCACCCGGGATCAATACGGAATGGTCCTGCTCCCGACCCCTGCGGAACTCCCGCTCGTTATGGGAGTGGTGGGCCTGCGTCGGCTGCGGCGCGGGCGATGGCACGCATTGAGGAGTGGATGTGGGGGATTTGGCGGTCGGCGCACGATCCGGGCACGATGGACCCGAGGAGCGGCCTTCGGACGACGCGATTCCGGTCGAGGCGGCGGACGGGACCCTGAGCCCGGAGACTGACGACGGCTCCCCGGGCGGCGGCGGTGACGGCGACGACGGCGGCACCGGCGGCGGTGACGGCGGCAGGGCCCCGAGGAAGCAGCGCTCCTTCTGGCAGGAGCTGCCCCTGCTCGTGGGCATCGCGCTGATTCTCGCGCTCCTGATCAAGACCTTCCTCCTGCAGGCTTTCTCGATCCCCTCGGACTCCATGCAGGACACCCTGCAGCGGGGCGACCGGGTGCTGGTCGACAAGCTGACACCGTGGTTCGGCTCGGAGCCGGAGCGCGGCGAGGTCGTCGTCTTCCACGACCCGGGCGGGTGGCTCGAGGACACTGAGACGCCCACCCCGAACGCGGTGCAGAAGTTTCTGAGCTTCATCGGTCTGATGCCGTCCGCCGAGGAGAAGGACCTGATCAAGCGGGTCATCGCGGTCGGCGGCGACACCGTCGAGTGCAAGAAGAACGGGCCGGTGAAAGTCAACGGCAAGGCACTGGACGACAAGTCGTTCATCTTCCCGGGCAACACCGCGTGCGACGACCAGCCGTTCGGACCGATCCATGTGCCCGAGGGCCGGATCTGGGTGATGGGCGACCACCGCCAGAATTCGCTGGACTCGCGCTATCACCAGCAGCTTCCCGGCCATGGCACGGTCTCCACGGACCAGGTCGTCGGCAGGGCCGTCGTCATCGCCTGGCCGATCAACCGCTGGGCGACACTGCCCGTCCCGAGTACGTTCGACCAGCCGGGGCTGAACGCGGCGGCCGCCGGGGCCACTCCGGCCGCACTGGGTGTAGCCGGGGCGCTGCCCCTCGTGTTCTGGCGGCGCCGGAGGCTGACCAGCGGCCGTACCGACGGGTAGGGTGCCGACAATCGGATCAGCGATTGTCGATCTCCGATGGGGGAGCACCGGGATGAGTGGAATGGGACGCGGGGACGACGGTCGCGGCCGGCTGGGCACGGTGCTGTCGAATCTCGCCGTGGCCGTCGGCTGTGTGCTCTTCCTCGGCGGGTTCGCCTGGGGCGCGGTGGTGTATAAGCCGTACACCGTACCGACCGAGTCGATGACTCCCACCGTGCACGCCGGGGACCGGGTGCTCGCGCAGCGGATCGACGGCGCCGACGTCCGGCGCGGCGATGTGGTGGTCTTCACCGACAAGGCATGGGGTGATGTGCCCATGGTGAAGCGGGTCGTCGGGACCGGCGGCGACAAGGTCGCCTGTTGCGACAAGGACGGCCTGCTCACCATCAACGGCACGCCCATCGAGGAACCGTATCTGCGGACCGAGGTCACCTCCCCGGCGGCCGGATCACAGACAAAGGGGAGCGGCGGCCCCGCGTCCGTCAAGGACTTCACGGCGACGGTGCCCGAGGGGCAGCTCTTCCTCCTCGGTGACGAGCGCACCGGTTCGCTGGACTCCCGGGTGCATCTGAAGGACCCGGGGCAGGGATCGGTGCCGCGCAGCGCCGTGCGGGCCCGGGTGGACGCGGTCGCCTGGCCGCTGGGCGGCATGATCGAACGGCCCAGTGCCTTCGCCGCGCTGCCGGGCGGGATCTCGGCCCCCGGCCCGCTGCCGCTGCAGGCCGGCGCCGTCGTCACCGGGCTGCTGCTCATCCTGGGCGGTTCGCTGTACGGACCGGTCGCGGCCCGCGCCGCGCGCAGGAGGACGGGCCGGAACCCGCGAGGCAGCAGGGACACGGCCGATGTCCGCTGAACCGCGCAGGGTCGCCCGGGTGGTGCTCCTGGACCCCGACGACCGCATTCTCCTGATACACGGATTCGAACCGGGCGACCCGGCGCAGACCTGGTGGTTCACGCCCGGAGGCGGCCTGGAGGGCGACGAGACGCGGGAAGAGGCCGCACGGCGCGAGGTCATCGAGGAGACCGGGATCGCGGACATCGATCTCGGGCCCGTGCTGTGGAAACGCGCCTGTTCCTTCCCGTTCGACGGGCGGCGCTGGGACCAGGACGAGTGGTACTTCCTGGCCCGTACGGAAACGACCGCGACCGACACGGCGGGGCTCACCGAACTGGAGCGGCGCAGCGTGGCGGGGCTGAGGTGGTGGACCTCCTCCGAACTGCTCTCGGCACGTGAGACGGTGTACCCGACCAGACTCGGTGAGCTGCTGCGCACGCTGCTCGACGAGGGTCCTCCGCGTGTCCCGCTGGTTCTCGCCCCCGAAATCGTCTAATCGTCCAGGGGCGCGGACGGCTGGCGCACAATAGGGGGACGCACGGCTGAAGGGGAACATGCCATGAGCGCCGAGGACCTCGAAAAGTACGAGACCGAGATGGAGCTGAAGCTCTACCGGGAGTACCGCGATGTCGTCGGTCTGTTCAAATATGTGATCGAGACCGAACGGCGCTTCTACCTCACCAACGACTACGAGATGCAGGTGCACTCGGTCCAGGGTGAGGTCTTTTTTGAGGTCACCATGGCGGATGCCTGGGTCTGGGACATGTACCGGCCCGCCAGGTTCGTCAAGCAGGTCCGAGTGCTGACGTTCAAGGATGTGAACATCGAGGAGCTCAACAAGAGCGATCTCGAACTTCCCAGCGGCTGAAGAGGAGACCCGCCTCCTCACCCGTCCGGGTAACTGGAATATTCACATTCGCCCGGTCGTCCACAGAAATCCACCAAGATCCAATAGTTCGGGGGAAACGCGTCAGAGTCGGTGCCGGAGGTGGTGCCGGTATGAACGCACGGAACGCACTCGGGCGGTACGGCGAGGACCTGGCGGCGCGGCTGCTGACGGACGCCGGAATGACCGTACTGGAGCGCAACTGGCGCTGCCGGGCGGGAGAGATCGACATCGTTGCCATGGACGGCGACGCTCTGGTGATCTGCGAGGTCAAGACCCGCAGAAGCGGCGCCTTCGAACATCCGATGGCGGCCGTCACCCAGGTCAAGGCGGACCGGCTGCGGCGGCTCGCCGAGGTCTGGCTGGACCGGCACGGCGGGCCGCCGCCGGGCGGGGTGCGGATCGACCTGGTCGGAGTGGTCCTGCCAGGCCGCGGGGCCCCGGTGGCCGAGCATGTGCGCGGGGTGGCCTGAGATGGGGTTCGCCCGGGCGTGTGCGGTGGCGCTGGTGGGCGTCGAGGGCGTGGTGGTGGAGGTCCAGGCCGATCTGGAACCGGGAGTGGCGGCGTTCACGCTGGTCGGGCTGCCGGACAAGAGCCTGGTGGAGAGCCGGGACCGGGTCAGGGCCGCCGTCGTCAATTCCGGGGCGGAGTGGCCGCAGAAGAAGCTCACGGTGGGCCTCTCGCCGGCTTCCGTACCCAAGGGCGGTTCGGGTTTCGATCTCGCGGTGGCGAGCGCGGTGCTCGGGGCCGCCGAGCGCATCGACCCGGCGGCCACCGCCGATGTGGTGATGATCGGGGAACTGGGCCTCGACGGCCGGGTCCGGCCGGTGCGCGGAGTGCTTCCGGCGGTCCTCGCGGCGGCTGAAGCGGGATACCGGCAGGTCGTCGTCCCGGAGCAGACCGCGGGAGAGGCCGCCCTGGTGCCCGGCGTCTCCGTGCTCGGCGTGCGGAGCCTGCGGCAGTTGATCGCCGTGCTTGCCGACGAGCCGGTCCCTGACGAACCCGTGGCCGAACAGGGCAGGCCGGACGCCATGCTGGCCGGGCTGATGATGCCGGGCGCCGGCATCGGTACGGGACTCGCGCCGCAGCCCGCGCACGGCCCCGGACACCGGCCCGACCTGGCGGACGTCGCCGGACAGCACAGGGCGCGCAAGGCGCTGGAGGTCGCCGCGGCCGGCGGGCACCATCTGCTGCTCTCCGGCCCGCCCGGCGCCGGAAAGACGATGCTGGCCGAGCGCATCACGGCGATCCTGCCGCCGCTGACCCGGCAGGAGTCCCTGGAGGTGACGGCCGTGCACTCGGTGGCGGGCATCCTCCCTCCGGGCGAACCACTGGTGACCAGGCCGCCGTACTGCGCACCGCATCACTCGGCGACCATGCAGTCGCTGGTCGGCGGGGGCAACGGGCTGCCCAGGCCGGGGGCGGTCTCGCTGGCCCACCGCGGAGTGCTCTTTTTGGACGAGGCGCCCGAATTCTCCGGCCGGGCGCTCGACGCGCTGCGTCAGCCGCTGGAATCCGGACATGTGGTGGTCGCACGCGCAGCCGGGGTGGTGCGGCTGCCGGCCAGATTCCTGATGGTGCTCGCCGCGAATCCCTGCCCCTGCGGCAGGCACACCCTCAGCGGCGCCGGCTGCGAGTGTCCGCCGTCCGTTGTGCGCCGCTACCAGGCCAGGCTCTCCGGACCGCTGCTGGACCGGGTGGATCTGCGGGTCGAGGTCGAGCCGGTGGACCGGGCCGACCTGATGGGGAGCGGTGGCCGGGGCGAGTCGTCGGCCGAGGTCGCCGCCCGGGTCCGGGAGGCCAGGGAGCGGGCGGCCGAACGGCTGTCGGGCACACCCTGGAGCACGAACAGCGAGGTGCCCGGTCATGAGCTGCGGACCCGGCTGACCACGGCGCCCGGTGCGCTGATGGCGACCGAGCGGGACATGGAGCGGGGCCTGCTCTCGGCCCGGGGCCTGGACCGGGTGCTGCGGGTGGCCTGGACTGTGGCGGACCTGAGAGGCGCCGACCGCCCCGACGCCTCGGACATCGCGGTGGCCCTGGAACTGCGCACGGGGATCCAGCGGGGAGCCCTGGTGGAAGCCGGGCCGTCATGAGGCCGGTGACGCGGGACGGCGAGACGCCGCTGTGGCCGGACGTCGCGAGAGCGGGTGCGGGTGCTGGTGGCGGCGGTGAGCGGCCGGGCGTTGAGACAGCCGGTGGCGAGGCGCCGGGGGACCGGCGGGTGGAGGCCGAGCGGCTGG
>DATCWZ010000055.1:0-2882 GCA_036566065.1 Streptomyces sp.
CGGCGCGCCTGGACCACGGCGCCGGTACCCAGCAGCAGTACCGCGCCGACCCCGACGAGCAGGCCCGCCGACGGGCCGCTGCTGTCGCTGGCGTCGCCGGCGGAAGAGGCCGAAGAGGCCGAAGAGGCCGAGTCCGACGCACCGGCCCCCGTATCCCCGTCACCCGAGACCTGCTCGCCGCAGCCCTTCTCCGGATAGCCGGAGATCGCGCAGAGCAGCGCGTCACTTCCGTACCGCAGCGGCTTCGCCACCGACGCGAGCGCCTCGGCGGTGCTCGCGTCCGGCGCCACCCGCACGCACGCGGTGCGCAGCGCGGGCACCCGCTCCCCGCCCGGGGCGTCGGCCGCCGTACCCGGGTCGATGACCAGCGCGACCCGCTTGGCGCCGTCCTTCGCCGGGGTGTGCGCGCATATCGCCGTGAAGTCGGGGGCGCGGCGCGGCTTCGCGGCGTTCTGGGAGTTCTCGCTCACCGAGAACCGGAAGCCCTGCACCGACCCGTCGTCCGGCCGGACCAGCGAGGGGCCCTGGGTGGCGTACGACCAGGCCGCGCCCTCGCCCTCCCAGAACGACCAGTACCGGTAACCGGCCGCCTCCGCGCTCCCCGCACCGCCCAGCAGGGTCAGCAGCACACCGAGTGTCAGCAGCAGCGCCGCCGTCCCGGACCGGCGGGGCGCCGCACCGCCCGCGCGCCTCACCGCTGCTGGTTCTTCCTGCGGCCGCTGAGCAGGAAGCCGACACCGGCGCCGATGGCGAGGCCGATCCCGACCAGCCACCACACGCCGAGCCCGGCGTCGTCGCTGCTGGTGTCCGCGGCCTGCCGATTGGTCGCGGTCGGCGACGGGACGGCGGTGGCGGCGGGAGCCGGGCCCTGCTCGTTGAGCTGCTTGACGAGATCGACCCCGCCGAAGTTCCGCGCGTCGGTCCCCGTCGCGTGCGCGGCGAGCACCAACTGGGCGGTGGCGGCCGGACCCTTCTCCTTCGCCCAGCTCCGGGAGTTCTTCTCCAGCCAGGCGACGGCCTTCGCCGCCTTGTCCTTGTGGCCCGACGCCGCCAGCGCGACAACGGCGTCGGCCGTGTTGCCGAAGTCGGGCTGCGGCGAGGTGTCCGCGGCGCCCGGCATCGGCGGCAGGGTCAGATAGCCCGTGTCCGCGAGCGCGCCCGCGAGGTAGAACGCGCCGTTCTGCGCGGACTGTTCGATGGTGAGCGCGTCGCCCTTCTGACAGGTGGGGTCCTTCACCGCGTTGGACGTCCCCGCCGCCATGCCCTTGCCCATGGCGCCGAGTACCGAGGCGGCCGTGGCGTCCGCGTTGGCGGTGAGCTTGCCGCTCTTGTCCGGCTGGTAGGCGAACGCGCCGCCGCCCTCCGTACCGCACTTCAGGGCGAACGTCTGCAGCGCGGTGTACGGGGAGGTGCGCTCGGCCGTCGTGATCTGCGCCATCGGCACACCGGCCCTGGCCAGCGCGCCGATCACGACGGAGGTGGAGTTGGCGTCGCTCGGACTGCCCGCGTTGAAGCCCCAGCCGCCGTCCTTGTTCTGTACGGACTTGAGCCAGCTCACCCCGTTGTCGACGGCCTCCCGGTGCGTACCGAGCTCCACCAGCGCCTGGATCGCCGCCGCGGTGGAGTTGGTGTCGGCCACCGTCTTCGCGTCACAGGGCTTGGAGGTGTCGCGGTACGAGGGGAACGCGCCGCTGTCGCACTGCTGGCCCACCAGCCACTCCACCGACTTCTCGGCGGGCGTGACGAGCTCTATCTTCTGGGCGAGGAAGGCCAGCGACTGGCGCCACACACCGTCGTAGGTGGGGTCCCCCGTCCCGTACAGACCGGCGGGCAGACCGGCCGAGGGCGAGGGACTGGGACTGGGTGCGGCGATCGCGGGGGCGGCCGGTGCACAGAGTGCGGCGGCGATCCCGAACGCTGCCGCGGTGCGGAGGACGGTCATGGCGGCTGGGCCTCTCTCGAGACCGGGCACAGGCACACTGAGGTACCGGGGCTCCGGCCCCGTATACCTCGACGGTGCCGGCCACCGGGGTTCCGGTGGCACGAGCCGGTCACGCTCGCGAACAGGGCATTCCGACTCGCCGCCTCCGGGGAGACGGCTCACGGCTGCGGGTCAGCGCCGGATTCTCACCGGTCTTCCCCCTGTACGGGCATGATGACGACGGGCCCACTGTACCGGGACGCCCGCCGGGCCTTCCGTACGAACGGCCTCTTCGTCACGCGATCTACCTTTGATCTTGGCCAGTGCCCCGGCCCGCAGGCCGGATGGTGAAGGCCATCTCGGAACTGCTCTGACCCGCGCATGAGCACGGGTCCGCAGTTCGAGCTCAGCCTGTGGGGCGCTTCTGCTGCTCTATGTACTGCTTCACGACGGTCAGGGGCGCTCCGCCGCAGCTTCCGGCGAAGTAGGAGCCTGACCAGAAGTGGCCGCCCCACAGGTACCGGCGGACGTGCGCGTCGTACTCCTTGCGTAGCAGCCGGGCGGAGACGCCTTTGAGGCTGTTGACGAGCTTGGAGAGCTGGACTTTCGGCGGGTAGTGCACGAGCAGATGCACGTGGTCCTCCTCGCCGTTGAACTGCTTCAGCTCGGCCTCGAAGTCCGCGCATACCTCTCGCATGATCTCTTCGCAGCGCGTCAGCATGGCGTCGGTCATGGCTTCGCGCCGGTACCTCGTGACGAAAACCAAGTGGACATGCAGGTTGTGGACGACATGGCGCCCGGTGCGTACATCGGGATTCGGATTCCATCGAGGTGACATGAACCAAATGATAGAGTGCCCGTATGACCTCGGAACCCGGCCTGGTGAAACGGCAGTTCGGGCACCGCGCCCGACTGGTGCTGTCCCCTGCTGAGATTCGTGTTCTGGACGACCAGGCACATG
>DATCWZ010000224.1:0-2909 GCA_036566065.1 Streptomyces sp.
ACCACCGAGGCGGACAGGGCGGCGGCCCGGAAGATCATCGAGCAGGTGGCCACCAAGGGACGCGGACCGAAGACCGGGTACGAGCGGGACAAGTTCGGCTACGCCTGGAAGGACTCGGTCGACGGCATACCGCTCAGCAGGAACGGCTGTGACACTCGCAACGACCTGCTGGCCAGGGACGGCAAGGACATAAAGCTCCGCTCGGGCTCCGACTGCGTGGTCGTCTCCATGACGCTGAAGGACCCGTACACCGGCACGACGATCACGTGGCGCAAACAGCAGGCCACCAAGGTCCAGATCGACCATGTGATGCCGCTGTCCTACGACTGGCAAATGGGCGCCGCACGCTGGAACGAGTCCAAGCGGCAGCAGATAGCGAACGACCCGCTCAACCTCATACCCGTGGACGGCCCCGCCAACGGCGCCAAGAGCGACTCGGGCCCGGCGTCCTGGCTTCCGCCGTACAAGCAGATCCGCTGTTCGTACGCGGTGCGTTTCGCGCAGGTCTCGCTGAAGTACGAACTCCCCGTCACCGCCCCCGACAAGAAGGCCATGCTGACGCAGTGCGGAGGCTGAACATGGGCGGTCTGACCTATTCCGACGTGGGTATGACCGCGAGAAGCGGCCCGATCCCCCCGGGCTTCCACACGCTGCGGCTCCGCACCTCACTGGGGCCGGGCACATACGACCGTGCCGCCGAGGCGCTCTTCGGGTGGGAGATGCACCGGGACACCCCCTTCATCCGCGTCTCGGCCGACACCCCGTCGCTCCCGGACGGCTCCACCGACTTCGTCATCGTCGCCATCAGCCGCCCCGCGGCCTGGTACACGAAGGCACTGGGCCCCTGCGGACGCGCACTCCAGCACACCGCGGCCCGCCGATACGCCCAAGCCCTGCGGCAGTTGGCCCGAACAAGGTGAAGCCACCCACCCGGCCCGGCAAAGCAGGGCGGGCGGGTGATCACTTGGTGGTTGGACGCTTCACCGTGATCGGTTTGCCGAACTCGGAGAACTCCACCGTGACGGGCTTTCCCGAGCTGTCGGTGATGCGTGTCTTCAGGACGTACGGCTTGCCCTCGGTGGCGACGCTCGCCGTCCACTTCTCGCCGCCCGCCCGGCCGGTGAGCGTCAGGGACGGTGTGCCGGCGACGGTCGCCCGCTTGCCCGTGGTGGCGGTGTCGCTCGCCTTTGCCAGCCGGTCGAGGATGTTCAGCGGGTCGCAGTAGCGCAGGCTTTCCTCCGTGCGCCGGTCTCCGGGGCGGGCCTTGATCCAGCGGCCCGTGAGCCGCTTGATCGCCTTGCCGGCGTCCGCGCCGTCCGTGCCGTCCGCTGCGGCCTCGCGGAGCATGGCCTCGTCGGACTTCGTGTAGACCGTGCCCTGGGTTCTGACCAGTTCCATGGTTCCCGCCGCGCCCATGGAGAACGTTCCCGTGCACTCGCCCCGCGCTCCCGCCGCGACGAACACCTGTTCCGGGCCGTCCGCCGACTCCGTTGTCACGGTGAGGCGTACGGGCGAGGCGGCCCGGGTGGTGGCGACTGCCCTGTTGATGATCTCCGGGCCGGTGAGCCCGGGGAACGGGGCGCTCTGTGCGGCGGGGTCGTCCAGGAGCGAGCCGCAGGCACCGAGGACGAGCGTTGCCGCGGTGCACAGGGTGGCCGCGCTGATGCGGGCGGAGAGGCTTCGCACGGGGGAGGACTCCGGGGTGTCAGGGGCGCGGTACGGGGACGAGGGGGCGGTGGCTGACCGTCAGAACTTCAGGTCCCACTGGCTGGCGTCCCAGTCGAAGCCGGGGCTGACCTCGACGGTCAGGTTCTTGGCGTCGGCCGGGGTGTCGAAGGCGAACTGCACGGTGGCCTTCTTGCCCGGCAGGACCGTGCCGCTGAAGCCCTCGCCGACCTTGTCGTCGAAGATCTGCTCGGCGTTCACGCCGTCCTTGCCGGCGCGGGCGTCGACGCTGACGAGCGTGGCGTCGAACTTCTTCTTGGTCTTGTTCTCGATGATGACGGAGACCTTGTAGGTGTTGTTGCCCTTGGTGTGCCCGGCGGCGTACGCGCTCGGGGTGTAGCGGGCGGCGTCGCTGACGGTGACCTCCAGGCCGTCGTCGTACACCGCAGCGTCACGCCCCTCCAGCGTGTCGCCCGCGGGCTTGTCCTTGTCCTTCGCGGAGTCGTCGCCCTTGGCCGCGTCGTCCTTCGCGTCATCGGCGGTGCCCGGCTTCGCGGACGCGGAGCTGTTGGACACCTCCTTGTTGATGTCGTTGACCACGCTGTCCACGGCCTTGTACGTGAGGACCGCGCCGACCACCGAGAGGATCAGGGAGACGAGGCCGAGCACCGCGCCGAACGTCGCCACGCCCTTGTTGCTCGCCTCGCCGCGCTTGCTGCGACCGCGTCCCGACATGCCCAGGATCAGCGCGATGAGGCCGAGGATGCCCGCCAGCCAGAAGAGGAACGGGATCAGGCCCGAGACGGAGCCGATGATGCCGAGAACCAGGGCGGCGGTGCCGAGGCCATTGCGCATGGGGTGCGAGCCGGGCGGCATGCCGGGGGCGTACGGCTGCTGGGGCTGCGGCGGCTGCGTGAACTGGGACATGGGTGTGCCCTCCGGCAAATGCAGGGATGTGTGTGAGCGGTTCCGTGTGCCGCTTGGTGCTGCGACGGGTTAATAAGAGCAGATGCTGTGAACCGAGTCAACATGGTTCGCTCGAAATAAGTTCATCCACACTGTGAATCGATGTCGTACGGAAGTACTCGGTATGCTCACCGGCACACGTCGGACAGGGCAGACAACTGGGAGACAGTCAGTGGCGGAGAACTCGACAGAGGTGACCGCGGCCGGGATCGCGCGGCTCGCGGGAGTGGGACGCGCGGCTGTCAGCAACTGGCGCCGCCGGCACGCCGACTTCCCCA
>DATCWZ010000103.1:0-4841 GCA_036566065.1 Streptomyces sp.
GGCATCGCCCGGGGAACAGGGCTCGGCTCTGCCGTACACCGGACCCTCGTCCTCCTCGCCCGGCCCGCCCGCCACCGCCGGATCCGCTACCCCGCCGGACACCGGCGACGGCGCCGAATCCGCCACCGACGAGGGCGGTACGGGGCAGGGCGGCCCGGACAACGGTTCGAAGGACACGGACGCCAGGGGCCGGAACGGCACCGGCGACGGTTCCGAGAACGCGACGGGCGCCCGGGGGAAAGCCGGCGACCCCACCGACGCCGAGGCCCGTGAGCTGTACGAGAAAACGCTCCGGCAATGCCGCCACTACCGCGAGGGCACCCTCGACGACCGGAGCAGGCGCCGCCTGATCCAACTGGCGAAGGGCGAGGCCAACCTGGACCGCTTCTGCGACCACCTCCTGGACAAGACGGGCCGGGACGGCGACGGGGACGACAGGGGCGGCAACAACAACGGCGGTGGCGGTAACGAGGGGCGCACCGGTGACGGCGACGGGGGCTCGATCCCGTCCGTATCCTTCGAGTAGTCCTCCCACGACACCCCCTCAGACCCTTCCGCCTTCTGGGCGGACTCGGAACTCGTCGTCCACGGATCCGCGGCAGACACACGCTTCCAGCGCTGTTGAAACGGCAGGTGTGACGTTTTTCGGGTGCCTGGCGCAGTACAGAGTGAGCCGACTGGTCATCGGCAGCGCAATGAGCCGGGGTTCCCCCCGTACCTTCGGCTCGGCGCACAATGGCGCGGGCGGGACACGTTCCCCCGGTCCCGCTCGCGCCACCTCATCGGTTGAGGCCCATACCGGTTCACCAGTAGATGACGACCTTGTCGCCGGTCCTCACCTGGGCGAACAGCGAAGCGATCTTCCCCTCGTCCCTGACGTTCACACAGCCGTGCGAAGCGCCGTTGTAGCCGCGCGCCGCGAAGTCCGACGAGTAGTGCACTGCCTGGCCGCCGCTGAAGAACATGGCGTACGGCATCGGCGAGTTGTAGATCGTCGACACGTGGTGCCGGGACTTCCAGTACACCGAGAACGTGCCCTCGCGCGTCGGCGTGTACTGCGAGCCGAAGCGCACCGCCATCGACGAGACGACCCGGCCGTCGATCACCCACGACAGCGTCCGGCTGTTCTTGCTGATGCACATGACCCGGCCCGTCATGCAGCGCTTGTCCAGCTTCGCCGCCACGGGTTCGGCGGACGGGTGGAGCTCGTTCGCGGTGGGCGTACGAGTCATCGCGAGCAGCTTCTGCCAGGTCACGGTGTCCGTGCTGCCGGTACGGGGAAGACCCCGCTTGCCCTGGAAGGACTGGACGGAGGCGGCGGTGGCGGTGCCGTAGTAGCCGGTGGGGACCCGGTTGAAGTGACCGATCTGGCGCAGCCGGGCCTGGAGTTCCCGTACCTGCTTGCTCCGGTCGCCGACCGACATCAGCGTCTTCGCGGACGGCGGCGCGCTGGGCTTCACCCGCGGCGCGGAGGCCGACGGTGAGGGTCCGGGGCTCGTCGGGCTGCCGCTCGGCTTGGCGTCGTTCACGGGGCTCGTGACGACGGCAGGCATCTTCGCCGAGGCGGTCGGTTCCGCGGCGCCCACGGCCTCCGTCCGGCAGCCGGCCGTCAGCATGGCGAGGGCGAGCACGCCGATGGCCGCGGTCGCCGCCGCGCGCCCGCTCCCCGTACTCACTCCACCCGCACTCACTCCACCTGTACCGCCTCTGCCGATACGGCTGTTCGTACGCATATGTCTCATCGTCGGCCCCCTGGCTCGCCCGCCGCCGTCTCGATATCTCATGAGGCGGATAACTCATGAGACGGTTTCCCGCGCTGCCCGGTTGCCGAATCCTGCGCATGATGGGAACTGTGAGACGGGTCGTCCGACCGGCGCATGCGCTGGAACGTGGGAATGCCTGAACGCTTGAACGGGAGGCACAGCAGATGACGCGTGAGTCCGAGTCGGGACGGCCCATCGAACCGGTGTACGGGCCGGAGGCCCTCGACGGGTGGCGGGCCGAGGAGAAGCTGGGCGCGCCCGGTGCGTACCCCTTCACGCGTGGCGTCTATCCGACGATGTACACGGGCCGGCCGTGGACCATGCGGCAGTACGCGGGATTCGGCACCGCCACCGAGTCGAACGCCCGCTACCGGCAGCTCATCGCGCACGGCACGACGGGCCTCTCCGTGGCCTTCGACCTGCCCACCCAGATGGGGCACGACTCCGACGCGCCGATCGCTTCCGGCGAGGTCGGCAAGGTCGGTGTGGCGATCGACTCGATCGAGGACATGCGCATCCTGTTCGACGGCATCCCGCTGGACCAGGTCTCCACGTCCATGACCATCAACGCCCCCGCCGCGCTCCTCCTCCTGCTCTACCAACTGGTCGCCGAGGAGCAGGGCGTCCCGGCCGACAAACTGACCGGTACGATCCAGAACGACGTACTCAAGGAGTACATCGCCCGAGGCACGTACATCTTCCCGCCCCAGCCCTCACTGCGGCTGACCGCCGACATCTTCAAGTACTGCCGGGCCGAGATCCCCCGATGGAACACCATTTCGATCTCCGGCTACCACATGGCCGAGGCGGGTGCCTCGCCCGCGCAGGAGATCGCGTTCACCCTGGCGGACGGCATCGCGTACGTACGTACCGCCGTCGCCGCCGGGATGGATGTCGACGACTTCGCCCCGCGGCTCTCCTTCTTCTTCGTCGCCCGGACGACACTCCTGGAGGAGGTCGCCAAGTTCCGTGCGGCCCGCCGGATCTGGGCCAGGGTGATGCGGGAGGAGTTCGGCGCGACAAACCCCAAGTCGCTGATGCTGCGCTTCCACACCCAGACGGCGGGTGTCCAGCTCACCGCACAGCAGCCCGAGCTCAACCTGGTCCGCGTCGCGTTGCAGGGCCTGGGCGCGGTCCTCGGCGGCACACAGTCGCTGCACACCAATGCCTTCGACGAGGCGATCGCCCTGCCCACCGACAAGTCCGCCCGCCTCGCGCTGCGCACCCAGCAGGTCCTCGCGTACGAGACGGATGTCACCGCCACCGTGGACCCGTTCGCAGGGTCGTACGTTGTCGAACGGATGACCGACGACGTGGAGGCGGCTGCCCTGGAGCTGATGCTCAAGGTCGAGGACCTGGGCGGCGCGGTCAGCGCGATCGAGCGCGGCTTCCAGAAGGGCGAGATCGAGCGCAACGCGTACCGCATCGCCCTGGAGACCGACAGCGGTGAACGTGTCGTCGTGGGCGTCAACCGCTTCCGGCTCGACGAGGAGGAACCGTACGAACCGCTCCGCGTCGACCCGGCGATCGAGGCCCAGCAGGCGGCGCGGCTGGCGCAACTCCGCGCGGAACGCGACCAGGGGGCTGTGGACGCGGCCCTGGCGGAGCTGCAGAAGGCGGCCGAGGGCACGGAGGACAACGTCCTGTACCCGATGAAGGACGCGCTCAGGGCGCGGGCGACGGTGGGCGAGGTCTGCAACGCGCTGCGGGAGATCTGGGGGACGTACACACCGACCGGCGTGTCCTGACGGCCGGCGCCCCAGTCGGTCCGCCACTCGCACGGGTGATCTCTCGCCGAACGCCGACGGCCCCGGACAGGCTCGTGCACAGTGATCCCCGAGAGGAGGATGCCATGGCCGCAACGATGGGCGAGGCGGCGGAACAAGCCGGACGCTCGCTGCCCGGGCATCGCGTCGAGATTCTCCGGGGAAGGCTCACCGCGACACCACCGGCGGACGGATCGCACGCCCTGGCACTGTCCTGGCTCGGCGAGGAATTCGGCGCCCGGGCGCGTGAGGTGGGGCTGCGGCTGGTTCAGGCGGTCGGGCTGTGGCTTCCCACCGGCCCGGAGGATTACGCGATCCCCGATCTGTCGGTCGTAGAGTCCGGTATCCGGGACGCGCATGTCATGAAGAACTGCTACGCCCCGCACGTCTTCCGGATGGTGCTGGAGGTCACGTCGAGCAACTGGGCGGACGACCTCGGCCCCAAGGTCGAGGACTACGCCCAGGCGGGGTGTCCCGGTGTATGTCGTGGCTGACCGCAAGCACGACCACGTGCTGGTCTGCTCCGATCCGCGGGGCGGCGAGTACCGGACCAGGACGCCGTACAAGCGTGGGGTGTCCTTCGCCGTGCCGGACGTGGTCGGCGTGGAGATGGAACTCCCGGTGGACCGTCTCCTGGACGGCGACGAGGGCTGAGGGCGACAGGGGCGGGGGCCCTGGGGGGTCTCGGATTCCGGGCCCCTGGGCGCGATGTCATACCTTCGTGCGACACTCCGCTCATGCTGGGTGTCATCAATCTTCCGACCTATCTCGTCGGCCTGGTGCTGATCATTCTTCTGCCGGGCCCCAACTCGCTGTATGTACTGTCCGTTGCCGCCCGGCGAGGCGTGCGGACCGGTTATGTGGCCGCCGCCGGTGTCTTTACCGGGGACACGGTACTGATGACGCTGGCCGCGCTCGGCGCCGCGTCGCTGCTGCAGACGAGTCCCGTGCTGTTCGCCATCGTCAAGTTCGCGGGGGCGGGGTACCTGACCTGGCTGGCGGTCGGGATGCTGCGGGCCGCCAAGTCGATGTGGCGCCACCGGCACCAGCGGGTCGCCGAGTTGACGGACGAGGACAACGCTCCGGTGCCGGCGGGGGAGCGGGAGCGGCCCTACCGGCGTGCAGTGATGGTCAGCGTCCTCAACCCGAAGGCCATCCTCTTCCTGATCTCCTTCTTCGTGCAGTTCGTCGACCCCGGCTACGCCTACCCGGCCCTGTCCTTCCTGCTCCTGGGCACGCTGCTGCAGATCGGAAGCTTCCTGTATCTGTCGGTGCTGATATTCGGTGGCACCCGCCTGGCCACCGCGTTCCG
>DATCWZ010000199.1:0-12682 GCA_036566065.1 Streptomyces sp.
GCGCGGCACCGCCCTGGACGACGGTGACCGTGACCGGCTGCTCGCCGGTGAGCACTACGCCCCGCACGCCCTGCTGGGCGCCCACCCGTTCGGCGACCAGGTGGTCGTCCGGGTGCTGCGCCCCTTCGCCCGCTCCGTGACGGTGCTGACGGCGCCGGACGGGGCGCGGACGGCGCTGGAGAGCGACGGGGGCGGCTTCTTCTCCGGCGTACTCCCGGTGTCCGCCGTGCCCGCGTACCGGCTGCTCGTCGCGTACGACGACAACGAGCTGGAGGTCGAGGACCCGTACCGCTTCCTGCCCGCGCTCGGCGACCTCGACCTGCATCTGATCGGCGAGGGCCGGCACGAGGAGCTGTGGACGGCGCTCGGCGCGCGGCCCATGGAGCACCAGGGTGTCGAGGGCACCCGCTTCACCGTATGGGCTCCCGACGCCCGCGGTGTGCGGGTCTGCGGCGACTTCAACTACTGGGACGGTACCGGCTTCCCGATGCGGTCGCTGGGCTCGACGGGCGTATGGGAGCTGTTCGTTCCGGGCATCGGTGACGGCGCGCTGTACAAGTTCGACATCTGCCGGCCGGACGGTTCGCACACCCTGCGCGCCGACCCGATGGCCCGCCGGACGGAGGTCCCGCCGGCGACGGCGTCGGTGGTGTCGGCGTCGCACCACGCGTGGCGGGACGCCGACTGGATGGCGCACCGGGGCGACCGCCCGGTGCACGAGGCGCCCTTCTCCGTCTACGAGGTGCACCTCGCGTCCTGGCGGCCGGGGCTGAGCTATCGCGAGCTCGCGGTCCAGCTCCCCGCCTACGTACGCGAACTGGGCTTCACCCATGTCGAGCTGATGCCGGTCTCCGAGCATCCCTTCGGCGGCTCCTGGGGCTACCAGGTCACCGGCTTCTACGCGCCGACGTCCCGCATGGGCACCCCAGACGACTTCCGCTTCCTCGTCGACGCGCTGCACACGGCGGGCATCGGCGTGCTGATGGACTGGGTGCCCGCGCACTTCCCCAGGGACGACTGGGCGCTGGCGGAGTTCGACGGCCGCCCGCTGTACGAGCCCGCGGACCCCGCCAGGGCCGCGCATCCCGACTGGGGCACGCTGGAGTTCGACTACGGTCGCAAGGAGGTGCGCAACTTCCTGGTCGCCAACGCCACGTACTGGTGCGAGGAGTTCCACATCGACGGGCTGCGGGTCGACGCGGTGGCCTCGATGCTCTATCTCGACTACTCCCGCGAGGACGGCGGCTGGTCGCCGAACGAGCACGGCGGCCGGGAGAACCTGGACGCGGTCGCCTTCCTCCAGGAGATGAATGCGACGGTCTACCGGCGCAACCGCGGGGTCGTCACCATCGCCGAGGAGTCGACCGCCTGGAACGGTGTCACCCGTGCGACGCACCATGTGGGCCCCGACGGTTTCGGCGGCCTGGGCTTCGGCCTGAAGTGGAACATGGGCTGGATGCACGACTCGCTGCTGTACATGTCCAAGGAGCCGGTGCACCGCAAGTACCACCACAACGAGATGACCTTCTCGATGGTGTACGCGTACAGCGAGAACTACGTCCTGCCGATCTCGCACGACGAAGTGGTGCACGGCAAGCAGGCGCTGGTCAGCAAGATGCCGGGCGACTGGTGGCAGCGGCGCGCCAACCACCGGGCCTATCTCGGCTTCATGTGGGCCCACCCGGGCAAGCAACTGCTGTTCATGGGCCAGGAGTTCGCTCAGGGCGCGGAGTGGTCCGAGGGCCACGGCCCCGACTGGTGGCTGCTCGACCCGGCGTACGAGGCATCGGGCGACCACCGCGGTGTGCGCACCCTGGTCACGGACCTGAACGCGGTGTACGGCGCGCTGCCCGCGCTCTGGCAGCGCGACACGGATCCGGGGGGCTTCGCCTGGGTGGACGGCGGGGCGGCGGAGGACAACGCGTTCGCGTTCCTGCGCTTCGACGCGGACGGGTCGCCGCTGCTCGCGGTGTCGCACTTCTCGCCGGTGGTACGGGAGAACTACCGCCTCGGCGTACCGGAGGGGCCGGATGTCTGGGTGGAGATCCTGAACACGGACGCGGCCCGCTACGGCGGGAGCGATGTCCGCAACGAGGACCCGCTGAAGCCGGAGTCCGTACCGGCGCACGGCAGGCCGGTCAGCGTGACGCTGACGCTGCCGCCGCTGGCCACGGTCTGGTTCCGCCCGGCCTGACGGGCCGGCGCGGTCGCGACGCGACCGTAGAACGGGTAGCACACTGGGCCCATGGGTGATCACAGGGAAGTTCCGCTCCGAGAGCTGAATCAGCAGACGTCACGCATCATGGCTCGTGTCCAGGCCGGAGAGACCGTGACCATCACGAAGAACGGGGTGCCCATAGGAGACATCGTTCCCCGGGGGGCCCATCCGGCGGGGCCTTCCTATCCCTTCCGCACTGATCCGATGGGCCCGCTGGATCTTCCGGACCTGGGCGGACCCGAGCTCACTGATCAAGAGATCGACGCGACACTGCGAGGGATGGGCGCGGCCGGTGAATGACATCCCCGTCGCGATCGCCGACACGAACGCCCTGTACCGCCTGTTCACTCCCAAGGACCCACGGCACGCGGTGCACAGGGACGCGCTCAGCTCGATGGGGCACCTCGTGGTCTCGCCCATGGTCCTTACGGAACTGGATTACCTGCTGACCACGCGAGTGGGCGCTCGTGCTTCGATGACCGCGCTCGACTTCATCGCGCGGCAGGTCGAGACCCGACGTTTCGAAGTCCCGGAAGCGGCGCCGTATCTCCGGGGTGCCATGGCGGTCATGCGCGGGTACGAGGACGCCGACAACGGCCGGGGCGTGGGACTTGCCGATGCGATGAACGTGATTCTGGCCTCGGTCTTCCACACAGCCGACCTCTTCACCAATGACCGGCATTTCCGGATGATGCGTCCCCTCACCAGCCATCCGGCATTCCGGCTGCTGCCCGACGACTTCTGAGCGGATGCGGTCGGGTCAAGGCACGTGTGGCTGCGTCTCCGGGGGCGGCACACCTGCGCGGCCGGCACGGAGTTCCCGTACCGGCCACGCAGGATGCGGCGGTGCTAGACCTTCGCCAGGGACGGCTTCTCCGTGTCCTCACCGGGCTCCGCAGCCGGTGCTCCGAAGTGGTCATCGTCCGCGAGCATCGACTCGTCGAACGGCAGCAGACCGGCCAGCACCTGATCCGCCCTGGCCCTGTCGATCTCCTTGGTCCAGGTGCCGACGATGACCGTGGCGACGGCGTTGCCCGCGAAGTTCGTCAGGGCACGGGCCTCGCTCATGAAGCGGTCGACGCCGACGATCAGGCCGACACCGTCGACCAGGTCGGGGCGGTGCGACTGGAGGCCGGCCGCGAGGGTGGCCAGACCGGCGCCCGTCACACCCGCCGCGCCCTTCGACGCGATCACCATGAAGATCAGCAGCGAGATCTGCTCGCTGATGGACAGCGGCTTGCCCATGGCATTGGCGATGAACAGTGAGGACATCGTGAGGTAGATCGCGGTGCCGTCGAGGTTGAAGGAGTAGCCGGTCGGCACGGTGATGCCGACGACGGGCTTGCTGATGCCCAGGTGCTCCATCTTCGCGATGAGCCTCGGCAGGGCAAGCTCGGACGAGGAGGTCGAGAGGATCAGCAGGAACTCACGGCCCAGATACCTCAGCAGGGGGATCAGATTGATTCCGGACACGAGCCGCAGAATCGTACCGAGCACGACGAAGACGAACAGCAGACACGTGGTGTAGAAGCCGATCATGATGATCGCGAGGGACTTCAGCGCGTCCATCCCGGTCTCACCGACCACCGCCGCGATCGCGCCGAACGCGCCGACGGGGGCTGCCCACATGACCATGGCCAGCACGCGGAACACGAGCCGCTGGATGTGGTCGACACCGCGCAGGACGGGCTCGCCGGCCGAGCCCAGGGCCTGGAGCGCGAAGCCCACCAGCAGGGCGATGAGCAGGGTCTGGATGATGTCGCCCTCGGTGAAGGCCGACATCATCGTCGTCGGGATCATGTGGAGCAGGAACTCCGCCGTCGTCATGCTGTCACCCCCCGCCTGCTGCGCACCGGCATCACGGGTGGCGTCGGTGAGGTGGAGGGTGGAACCGGGCTCCAGGATGTTGCCGACGACCAGGCCGATGCCCAGGGCCATGGTCGACATGACGAGGAAGTAGCCGAGGGAGAGCCCGCCGACGGCTCCGACCTTGGCCGCCTTGCGGACGGAGCCGACACCCAGCACGATCGTGCAGAAGATGATCGGCGAGATCATCATCTTGATGAGGTCGACGAATCCGGTGCCGAGGGGCTTGAGTTCCACGGCCACCCCCGGAGCGGCGAAGCCCAGGAGGATACCGAGTCCCACGGCGCCGACAACGGCCAGATACAGATAATGGGTGCGGTCTCTTGTTGCGGCTGCCTTCGCCACAGGGGGCCTCCTCAGGGGATGTCGCGGTCCGGCCCCCGCGCCTGGGGGTCCCGGCGACTATCCACCGCGCGAAGAGGGTGGTCACGCTTGCGTTCATAACGTTCACGGGCGTTCACTCGGCAACGTTTTCGAGCCATCTTGGGCAGGCGGCTCGGGGCAGGCACACTGTGAGAATGCGCGCCCCTCGTATCCGCCCCCGCAGCCTGGCCGGCCAGCTCTTCGCGATGCAGGTCGTGCTGGTGGCGGTGGTCGTGGCCGGATGCGCGCTGTACGCGTACGTCTCCGGCAGCGCGCAGGCTGAGAGGACCGCGGCCAGGCAGGTGCGCGCGGCAGCCCTGTCGGTGGCCGATTCACCCTCCGTACGGGAGGCGATCCACACCCCCGATCCGTCCGCCCTGCTCCAGCCGTACGCGGAACAGGTGCGCAAGGACACCGGGATCGCGTTCGTCACGATCATGGACACGCACCGGGTGCGCTGGACCCATCCGGACCCCTCGCGGATCGGCAGGACGTTCATCGGCCACACGGCGCCGGCCCTGCGCGGCGAGACGTTCACCGAGACGTACACCGGCACGCTGGGGCCTTCGATACGGGTCGTGACGCCGATCCGTGACGAGGGCAGGATCATCGGCCTGGTCAGCGCGGGCATCACCGTGGACCGGGTCTCCACCCAGGTACGCGAGCAGCTCGGCGCGCTGGTACTGGCGGCGACCGGGGCGCTGGCGCTCGGCGGGCTCGGCACGTATGTGATCAACGCGCGGCTGCGGCGCCATACGCACAACATGGACGCCCGCGAGCTGAGCCGGATGCACGACTACCACGAGGCCACGCTGCACGCGGTGCGCGAGGGGCTGCTGATGCTGGACGGGCAGCGGCGCATCGCCCTGATCAACGACGCGGGCCGCGAGCTGCTGGGGCTCTCCCCGGGAGCGGTCGGCAGGACGGTCGAGGAGCTGGCACTGCCCGCTCCGCTGACCGGTGCCCTCCTGGCGTCCGAGCCGAGGCGGGACGAGGTCCATCTGACGGCGGACCGGGTGATCGTGGTCAACACCCAGCCGGTGGTGGGCGGTGAGCAGCGCGGCACGGTGGTGACCCTGCGCGATCACACCGAGCTGCAGGCGCTCTCCGGCGAACTGGACTCGGAGCGCGGTTTCACGCGGGCGCTGCACTCGCAGGCGCACGAGGCGGCGAACCGGCTGCACACGGTGGTGTCGCTGATCGAGCTGGGCCGGGTGGACGAGGCGGCCGACTTCGCCACGGCGGAGCTGGAGCTTGCGCAGGTCCTCACCGACCGGGTGGTGGGCGCCGTCGCCGAGCCGGTGCTCGCCGCGCTGCTGCTCGGCAAGGCGGCCCAGGCGAGCGAGCGGGGCGTGGAGCTGGTGCTGGCACGGGACAGCCTCATCGACGACGGTGCGCTGCCCCGGACCCTGGCGCACCGGGACCTGGTGACGATTCTGGGCAACCTGATCGACAACGCGGTGGACGCGGCGTCCGAGGCGGCGTGCGGCGCGTCCCGGCCCCGGGTCACGGTGACCGCGCTCGCCGGCGGGAACGAGCTGCTGCTACGGGTCGGGGACACGGGTGCGGGCATCGGCCCCGACGCGGCCGGCGAGGTATTCCGGCGCGGCTGGTCGACACACGGCGCGGGACGCGGCCTCGGACTGGCCCTGGTCCGCCAGGCGGTGCACCGTAACGGCGGGACGATCGCCCTGGGCCACTGCCCGGCCGGCGGCGCGGAATTCACGGTCCGCCTGCCCCTGGGCACCCCCACGCCCGCCGCCCCGCCCGGCACGGTCCCGGACCAACGCAAGCCCCCCGGCCCCCAAACCGAATACATGGCCCCGAAACACCCCGGGGGCGGCGCGTGATCCGGGTGCTGATCGTCGAGGACGATCCCGTGGCCGCCGATGCCCATCAGCTCTATGTGGGCCGGGTTCCGGGATTCGAGGTGGCCGCCGTCGCCCATACCCGGGCCGAGGCGGTACGGGCGCTGGACCGGGTGCCGGTGGATCTGCTCCTCCTGGACCTGTATCTGCCCGACGGACACGGGCTGCAGTTGCTGCGCGCGCTGCGGGCCGCCGGGCACGCCGCCGACGTCATCGCGGTGACATCGGCGCGCGACCTCGCGGTGGTACGGGAAGGCGTGTCGCTCGGCGTCGTCCAGTACGTGCTGAAGCCGTTCACCTACCCCACTCTCCGGGACCGGCTCGTGCGGTACGCCGAGTTCCGCGCGGCGGCCGGTGAGGCGAGCGGGCAGGAGGAGGTCGACCGGGCCCTGGGCGCCCTGCGTCCCTCTCCCGCGGCCCTGCCCAAGGGGCTGAGCCGGGCAACGCTCACCGCGGTGACCCGGGCCCTGCGCGAGTCGCCGGACGGGGTGACGGCCACCGGGGCGGCCGAGGAGCTGGGCATCTCGCGGATCACCGCCCGCCGCTATCTGGAGCATCTGGTGACGGTCGGCCGCGCGGTGCGGCGCCCCAGCTACGGGCAGGTGGGCCGCCCGGAACTGCACTACTGGTGGATGGCCGAAACCCATTGGCTTGAATAGGAGGATCGCACGAAGGGTTATCCGGGCGGAACAGACCGTAGCCAAGCCGCGTTCTTGCTCATACGGTGGGGGGCGTGCAACCCATACCACTCTTCAACGCTTCCGCCGCGCGACGACTGCGGGAAGCGCTGGGGATGGCTCCAGGCCATGTCGCGTACGGTCTCGGCGCCCAGTACGGACTTCAGATCACCGCCGAGACAGTGCTCGCCTGGGAACGCGGCATCGCCCTGCCCAGTGAGCGCGAACTCACCGCGCTGGCCGGTGTGCTGTGGTGCGGGCCCGACGAACTGCTGGCGACGGCCAACACCCTGCGCGAGCACCGGCTGGCCCGGGACATCGCGGTGGACGACCTGGCGCACGCGCTGGGCATGAGCGGCCCCGCGTACCAGCGGATCGAGGCGTCGGGGCGCTGGCGCGGCAATGAACGCCAGGCGGTGGCGCTCTGCGAGGCGCTCGGCCTCTCGGCGGCGCAGTTCATCACGGCGACGGGCCGCAACGACGAACTGTCGGAGCTGCTGGTCAAGGCGGCGACGACGCGCTGGCAGGCGTACGTGCGGCCGGTGGCCAAGCTCGTACCGCTGGACCGGCTCCTGATCCAGGATGTGCTGGAGCAGGTGCACACCGACTACCAGGACTTGATGAAGCAGGCGCTGGACTGGAGCGGCCCCGGTCACGAGCGGCACGGCAGCGCGGGTGAGGCGGGGCGCGCGTTTCTGGCGCACGTCCTGGAGCGGTTCTGGCGGACGGCGGGCATCTGAGACCGCCGACTGTCAGAAGACCGACTCCGCCTCGTACATCCGGTCGCTCGGCACCGTCTTCAGCCGGGTGACGGCGTCCGCGAGCGGCACCATGACGATCTCGTTGCCCAGCAGGGCCGTCATCCGGCCGAAGTCACCGCGGTGCACGGCCTCCACCGCGTTCCAGCCGAAGCGGGTCGCCAGGACCCTGTCGTACGCGGTGGGGGTGCCGCCGCGCTGCACATGGCCGAGGATCACCGGCCGGGCCTCCTTGCCGAGCCGCAGTTCGAGCTCGACGGCCAGCCGGTTGCCGATGCCCTGGAAGCGCTCGTGGCCGAACTGGTCGATCTCGCCCTTCGCGTACGGCATGGAGCCCTCGGCCGGGTGCGCGCCCTCGGCGACACAGATGACGGCGAACTTCTTGCCGCGCGAGAAGCGTTCCTCGACCATTTTGACCAGGTCGTCGACCTGGAAGGGCCGCTCGGGCAGGCAGATGCCGTGCGCGCCGCCCGCCATCCCGGACTCCAGCGCGATCCAGCCCGCGTGGCGGCCCATCACCTCGACGACCATCACCCGCTGGTGGGATTCGGCGGTCGTCTTGAGACGGTCTATGGCTTCGGTCGCGACACCCACGGCGGTGTCGAAGCCGAAGGTCCTGTCGGTGGCCGAGATGTCGTTGTCGATGGTCTTGGGTACGCCGACGACGGGCATCCCGGCATCGGCGAGCATCCGCGCCGCGGTGAGCGTGCCCTCGCCGCCGATCGGGATGAGGGCGTCGATCCCGTAACGGCGCGCCAGCTCCCCGCAGTTCTCGGCGGCCTCGCGCAGCCGGGCGCGCTCCAGCCGGGCCGAGCCGAGGATCGTGCCGCCGCGGGCCAGGATGCCGCTGACCGCGTTGAGATCGAGCGGCCGGAAGTGCCCGTCGAGCAGGCCCTTGAACCCGTCCTCGAATCCGATGACTTCATCGCCATGACCCACCACGGCCCGGTGCACGACCGACCGGATCACGGCGTTCAGGCCGGGACAGTCGCCGCCTGCGGTGAGGATTCCGATGCGCATCGTGCCGAGTCTCCTGCGTGCTAGTGCCATGCGTGTGGGGGGGGTCAGCTCAGGAAACCCCCGTACCGTGAGCCACCATCGATTGTCCCACGTCACATCCGGACCTCGTGCCCGCGACCGCGCCGGAACGCCGGTACGGCAGGCGCCGTAGCGGCCCGCGCGGGTATCGTCAAGAGGGCATGGCCCACCAGCTTTACCAGCCGGACCAGGACGGAGAGCACGCGTGGCGCGCAGCGTGTACGTGACCGGAATCGACCGGGGGGACGGCCGCCAGGTCGTCGATCTGGGCGTCATGGAGCTACTGACGCGTCAGGTGGACCGGGTCGGTGTGTTCCGGCCGCTGGTCCATGACGGTCCGGACCGGCTCTTCGAGCTGCTGCAGGCGCGCTACCGGCTGTCGCAGAGCCCGGAGTCCGTGTACGGCCTGGGCTATCAGGAGGCCGCGACCATCCAGGCGGAGAAGGGCACCGACGAACTCGTCTCCCGGCTCGTCGACCGCTTCCACCGGGTGACCCGCGACTACGAGGTCGTCCTGGTGCTCGGCACCGACTTCGCCGCCACCCAGCTCCCCGACGAACTGGCGCTCAACGCCCGGCTCGCCAACGAGTTCGGCGCCTCGGTGATCGGTGTGGTCGGCGGCAAGGGGCAGCCGGCCGGCTCCGTACGCGCCGAGGCGCGCAACGCCTACCGCGCGTACGCCGGTCTGGGCTGCGATGTGCTGGCGATGGTGGTGAACCGGGTGGCGTCCGAGGACCGGGACGCGATAGCGGAACGGCTCTCGGCCACGCTGCCGGTGCCGTGCTCGGTGCTGCCGGACGATCCGGCGCTGTCCGCGCCCACCGTCGCCCAGATCACCGCGGCGCTCGGCGGCACGGTGCTGCTGGGTGACGAGTCGGGCCTGGCCAGGGACGCGCTGGACTTCGTGTTCGGCGGGGCGATGCTGCCGAATCTGCTGAAGGCGCTGACCCCGGGCTGTCTGGTGGTCACCCCGGGCGACCGGGCCGATCTGGTCGTCGGATCGCTGGCCGCGCACAGCGCGGGCACCCCGCCCATCGCGGGGCTGCTGCTGACGCTCGACGAGCGGCCGGGCGAGGAGATCCTCGCACTGGCCACCCGGCTCGCACCGGGCACCCCCGTCGTCGCCGTGGCAGCGGGGTCCTTTCCGACCGCCGGACAGCTCTTCGCCCTGGAAGGCAAGTTGAACGCGGCGACGCCGCGTAAGGCGGAGACCGCGCTCGGCCTGTTCGAACGCCATGTGGACACCGCCGCCCTGCTGGACCGGATCTCGGTGGCCCGCAGCGGCCGGGTCACCCCGATGATGTTCGAACACGAACTGCTGGAGCGGGCCAGGGCCGTCCGGCGCCGGGTGGTGCTGCCCGAGGGCACCGAGGAACGCGTCCTGCGCGCCGCCGATGTGCTGCTGCGGCGCGATGTGTGCGACCTGACGCTGCTGGGCGACACCGGCCTCATCCGCAAAAGGGCGGCCGACCTCGGCATCGACCTCGCCGCGGCCCGGCTGATCGATCCGCACACCTCCGAGCTGCGCCGGCCGTTCGCCGAGCGGTACGCGAAGCTGCGCGCACACCGCGGGGTGACGGTGGAACTGGCGTACGACGTCGTCGCGGACGTGAACTACTTCGGCACGCTGATGGTGCAGGAGGGCCTGGCCGACGGCATGGTGTCCGGCTCGGCACACTCCACCGCGGCCACGATCCGGCCCGCGTTCGAGATCATCAAGACCACCCCGGACGCCTCGATCGTGTCCTCCGTCTTCTTCATGTGCCTCGCCGACCGGGTTCTGGTGTACGGCGACTGCGCGGTCAACCCCGACCCGGACGCGGCGCAGCTCGCGGACATCGCCGTGCAGTCGGCGGCCACCGCGGCCCGCTTCGGGGTGGAACCGCGGATCGCGATGCTGTCGTACTCGACGGGTACCTCCGGCACGGGCGCAGATGTCGAGAAGGTGCGCGAGGCCACCGACCGGGTCCGCGCCGCGCGGCCCGACCTGCGGATCGAGGGCCCGATCCAGTACGACGCGGCGGTCGAGCCGTCCGTCGCCGCGACCAAGCTGCCCGGTTCGGAGGTGGCGGGCCGGGCGACCGTGCTGATCTTCCCCGACCTCAACACCGGGAACAACACCTACAAGGCGGTGCAGCGCTCGGCGGGCGCCGTCGCCGTCGGCCCGGTGCTCCAGGGGTTGCGCAAACCCGTCAACGACCTGTCCCGCGGGGCCCTCATAGAGGACATCGTCACTACCGTGGCCATTACGGCCATCCAGGCGCAGAGCGTGCCGGGCCCGCAGGACGAGGAGCGCACCGGATGACGACGCCCACCACCCCGGCGAACGAACACTCGGGCACGGCGGATGCCCACCGCGTCCTCGTCCTCAACTCCGGCTCCTCGTCGGTGAAGTACCAGTTGCTCGACATGCGGGAACACGCACGGCTGGCGACGGGCCTGGTCGAGCGGATCGGCGAGCGGACCTCCCGGCTGGTGCACACCCCGCTCAGCACCGACGGCGAGCGTCGCGAGCGGCACGGCAGGATCACCGACCACGACGAGGCGCTGAAGGCCGCGGCCGGCGAACTGGCGGCGGACGGGCTCGGCCTGGACTCCCCCGCGCTCGCGGCGATCGGCCACCGGGTGGTGCACGGCGGGCTGCGCTTCACCGAGCCCGCGGTGATCACCGACGAGGTGCTGGCGGAGATCGAACGGCTGGTCCCGCTGGCCCCGCTGCACAATCCGGCGAACATCACGGGCATCCGTACGGCACGGGCACTGCGCCCCGACCTGCCGCAGGTGGCGGTCTTCGACACGGCGTTCCATACGACGATGCCGGAGCACGCCGCGCGCTACGCGATCGACCCCGGGACCGCCGACACGTACCGGATCCGCCGCTACGGATTCCACGGCACCTCGCACGCGTACGTCTCGCGCAGGACGGCCGGACTGCTGGGCCGGGAGCCGGCGGACGTCAACGTCATCGTCCTCCACCTGGGCAACGGCGCCTCGGCGTCCGCGGTGGCCGGGGGCCGCTGCGTGGACACCTCGATGGGGCTGACCCCGCTGGAGGGGCTGGTGATGGGTACGCGCTCCGGGGACATCGACCCGGCCGTCTCCTTCCACCTCAGCCGGATGGCGGGGATGGACACGGACGAGATCGACGAGCTGCTCAACAAGAAGAGCGGGCTGCTGGGCCTGTGCGGTGACAACGACATGCGGGAGATCAGGCGCAGGGTGGACGAGGGCGACGAGCGCGCGGCACTCGCGTTCGACATCTACATCCACCGGCTGAAGAAGTACATCGGCGCCTATGCGGCGGTCCTCGGCCGGGTGGACGCCGTGGCGTTCACGGCAGGGGTAGGGGAGAACTCGGCGCCCGTACGGGAGGCTGCGATCGCCGGACTCGAAGGATTCGGCATGGCGGTCGACAGCGGGCTGAACGCCGCCGAATCCCGCGAGCCGCGGCTGATCTCGCCGGAGCACGCACGGGTCGCGGTCGCCGTGGTGCCGACGGACGAGGAGCTGGAGATCGCCCGCCAGACCTTCGCGCTGGTCCACAACTGAGCAGGACCGCGCACCTTTGTACCTTCCACCAGACGGAATATTCCGCTGCGAAACAAACCGATAGGATCCGCCTCATGCGCCGTTCCAAAATCGTCTGTACCCTCGGCCCCGCCGTCGACTCCCATGAGCAGCTCGTCGCTCTGATCGAGGCCGGCATGAGCGTGGCCCGATTCAACTTCAGCCACGGCAGCCACGAGGAGCACCAGGGCCGCTACAACCGGCTCCGTGAGGCCGCCGCCGAGGCGGGCAGGGCAATCGGCGTGCTCGCCGACCTCCAGGGGCCGAAGATCCGCCTGGCGACGTTCGCCGAGGGCCCCGTCGAGCTGGTACGCGGGGACGAGTTCA
>DATCWZ010000194.1:0-2636 GCA_036566065.1 Streptomyces sp.
AAGCGGCCGGCCAGGGCGTCGGAGGCCGGGACCGATGCGATGGCCTGGGTGGCGGGCCGTTCGCGCGCCGAGTGCTCGGCGTTGCGGCGGCCCCGTTCGTCCAGGAGTTCGCGCTCGCCCCGGCCGCGCATCAGCAGCAGCACGAACGGGTCGCTGTCGAGCAGCAGCGCCGTCTGGAAGCAGAGGGCGGCGACATGCTTGCAGGGCCGGCCGGGGTCGGGGCAGGTGCAGTCGGGGTCGAAGTCGCCGGGGGCGGGCAGCAGGCGTATGCCGGTATCGCCCGCCGTATCGACCAGGGAGTGCGGCATCTCCTTGTCGAGGAGCGCGGTGAGGTGCCCCGGCCGGGCGGCGGCCGCGTCCAGGAAGGTGTCCCAGTCGGAGGCGGAGAACGTACGCAGGCGCAGCTCGGCGCGGTAGGGGCGGGGGCGGCTGCCGTGGACGTAGGCGATGACCCGGCCCGGGGTGACGGTGATCGCGGCGACATGGCCGCCGTCGGCGTACGTCCTGCCGCGGGCGAGCCTGCCCTCGTCCATGGACAGGGACTCCAGCGCGTCCACCCAGGCCCGGCCCCACCAGCTCTGCGCGAACGGCTGTCCTCCGCCGGACGCCCTGGCGGGCACCGCTTCGAAGGTGCGCCGCAGGTCGTCGGGGCCGGGGCGGGCCGCGGCGCGGGGGCGCGAGTTCGTGCGGGGGCTCATGGCTGCCTCCGGAGCGAGACCAGGTCGGCCAGATCGCGGTCGCTGAGCTCGGTCAGGGCGGCCCCGCCCCTGCCGAGCACGGCGTCGGCCAGGGCCCGCTTGGACTCCAGCAGCTCGCCGATCCGGTCCTCCACGGTGCCTTCGGCGATCAGCCGGTGCACCTGCACGGGCTGGGTCTGGCCGATGCGGTACGCGCGGTCCGTGGCCTGTTCCTCGACCGCCGGGTTCCACCAGCGGTCGTAGTGGATGACATGGGAGGCCCGGGTGAGATTGAGCCCGGTGCCCGCCGCCTTGAGGGAGAGCAGGAAGACCGGGACCTCGGCGGACTGGAAGCGGTCCACCATCCGCTCCCGCTCGGGCACCGGCGTACCGCCGTGCAGAAGCTGGGAGTCGATGGCGCGGGAGGCGAGATGGGCGGAGAGCAGCCGGGCCATGGTCACGTACTGGGTGAAGATCAGGACCGAGCTGCCCTCGGACAGGATCGTGTCGAGCAGCTCGTCGAGCAGGGCGAGCTTGCCGGAGCGGCCCGCGAGCCGGGTCGGCTGCTCCTTGAGGTACTGCGCGGGGTGGTTGCAGATCTGCTTGAGCGAGCCGAGCAGCTTCATGATGAGGCCGCGGCGGGCGATGCCCTCCGACGCCTCGATGAACGCCATCGTCTCGCGGACGGCCGCCTCGTAGAGCGTGGCCTGTTCGCGGGTGAGGGAGACGGGGTGGTCGGTCTCCGTCTTGGGCGGCAGCTCGGGGGCGATGCCCGGGTCGGACTTCTTGCGGCGCAGCAGGAAGGGCCGCACCAGGCGGGAGAGGCGCTCGACCGCCTCGTCGTTGCCCAGGCCCGCCGCGGTGTCCGTGCTCTCGACGATCCGGGCGTGCCGGGCGCGGAACGCCTTGAGCGGGCCGAGCAGCCCCGGGGTCGTCCAGTCGAGCAGTGCCCACAGCTCGGAGAGGTTGTTCTCGACGGGGGTGCCGGTCAGTGCGACGCGGGCGGGGGACGGGATGGTGCGCAGAGCCTTCGCCGTGGACGAGTGCGGATTCTTCACATGCTGTGCCTCGTCGGCGACGACCAGACCCCAGGTGTGCGCGGCGAGTCGGTCCGCGCTGGAGCGCATCGTGCCGTACGTGGTGAGGACGAAGCCGGCATCGGTGCCGGTGCCGTCGGTGCCGCTGAGTGTCCGGTCGGTGCCGTGGAAGCGGCGGACGGGGACGCCGGGCGCGAAGCGGTTGATCTCGCGGTGCCAGTTGCCGAGGAGGGAGGCCGGGCAGACGACGAGCGTGGGCGCGGGATGCGCCCGGTGCAGATGGAGCGCGATGACGGTGATGGTCTTGCCGAGGCCCATGTCGTCGGCGAGACATCCGCCGAGGCCGAGCGAGGTCATCCGGTCGAGCCAGGCCAGGCCGTGCAGTTGGTACTCACGCAGGGTCGCGGTGAGGCCGGGCGGCGGCGGAAGCGTGACGTTGTCGGCGAGGAGGCGCGTACGGAGCGCGGCGAGGGCGCCCACCGGCACGGCTTCGACCTGCTCGCCGTCGACCTCGGCGCTGCCGCTGAGGGCCGCGGCCAGGGCATCGACCGGGTTCAGCAGGCCCAGCTCGCGCTTGCGTGCCTTGCGTACGAGCGCGGGGTCGACGACCACCCACTGGTCGCGCAGCCGCACGACAGGCCGGTGGGCCTCGGCCAGCGCGTCCATCTCGGCCTCGGTGAGCTGGTCGCCCCCCAGCGAGAGCTGCCAGTTGAAGGCGAACAGCGTCTCGGCGTCGAAGAACGAGGTGCCGTCGGTCGCCGAGCCCGGCGCGGGCCGCACGACGGCGGCCGCGGTGAGCGAGCGCGCGAGCTCCCTCGGCCAGTGCACGGCGACCCCGGCCGCCGCCAGCCGTGCGCCGGCGTCGCCGAGCAGCTCGTAGAGCTCGTCCTCGGTGAGGGCCAGCACATCGGGGACCGGCTGG
>DATCWZ010000664.1:0-4591 GCA_036566065.1 Streptomyces sp.
CAGCGGCCCCAACCACAAGAACCTCACCCTCACCGGGGGCACGTGGACACCGGGCGTGCGGGGCTCCGGGCTGAAATTCAACGGTCAGGGGCAGTACGCCGAGACCAGCGGCCCGGTCGTCGACACCACCGGCGACTACACCGTGTCGGCCTGGGTGACGCTCGACGCCCTCCCCGGCAACTACGCCACCGCCGTCAGCCAGGACGGCCGGCGCACGGAGAACCCGTTCTATCTCCAGTACGGCCAGGGCGCGTTCGCCTTCAGCACCCCGGGCGGCAACCGCGCCCGGCTGGAGACGAAGCCCGAACTCGGCCGGTGGTACCACCTCGTCGGGGTACGCAGCGGGGATCTGCTCAGGCTGTACGTCGACGGGGAGCCCGCCGCCACCGCGCCCGCCGGGCCCGCCGATGTCAGCACCGGGCCGCTCTCCGTGGGCCGGGCCCAGTGGTCCGGCCAGAAGACCGACTTCTGGACCGGCTCCGTCGATCAGGTGGCGGTGTGGGACAGGGCGCTCACCGACCAGGAGGTGACCGCGCTCCACGACGGCGAGCAGCCGTAGGAGGGACGATCAGAGCCGTACGACGAACCCAGGAGTGCCGTGGACGTGGCGGCGGCCCGCGACGCCGTGCGCCACCTCGCGGCCGCGGCCCGGTTACCGTCTGGTGATCCGTGAGTCCACCCGGCCGTCCGCTTCCCCCGAGGAACACCACCCGGGGATGTGACACGGCGCGACCGAATGGGCGTGCGCCGCCGCATGCTGTTGCGCTGTACGGGTGGTCGCGCTCAAGCCGTGCCCGGAGGGTGGTCGAAGGACGGGTGTTCCCGCTGCGCGGAGCCGTGCTGTTCCGCGAGCGACTCGCCCACCTCAAGGAGAACGCATGCGCCTGAGCGCCCGCTGGGCACCAGCCGCTCTACTGCTGATCGTCCCCCTGATCGGCACCACCCCCGCCACCGCCGACACCGGCCGGGCCCTGGTGCCGGTGCAGAAGTCCGCCCAGGCCGTGCCCGGCCAGTACATCGTGACGCTCACATCCGGGATGAAGCCGGACACGACGGCCCAAGAGCTCGGGTTCAAAACCCTGTTCACCTATAAAAAGGTCCTGCACGGCTTCGCCGCCGCGCTGACCCCGGCCCAGCTCGAAAAGGTACGGGGCACCGCCGGAGTCCAGGCCGTCGAGGAGAACAGCGTGGCGTCCGTCGCGCCGCCCGCCGCCTCCGCTTCCGCGGCCGGCAGCCGGGCCGTCGCGGCGAGCTGGGGTCTGGACAGGATCGACCAGCGCAATCTGCCGCTCGACGGCGCGTACAACGTGACCGGCACGGGCGCGGGAGTGACGGCGTACATCGTCGACACCGGCATCGACGCCGCACACACCGAGTTCGGCGGCCGGGTGGCCGCGGGATTCGACGGCATCGGCGACGGCCGCAACAGCCAGGACTGCAACGGCCACGGCACGCACGTGGCCGGTACGGTCGGCGGCGCCACCTACGGTGTGGCCCGCTCCACCGAACTCGTTCCCGTGCGTGTCCTCGACTGCGAGGGCACCGGAACCTGGGCCGGGATCATCGCGGGTCTCGACTGGATCGCGGACAACGCAAAGCTCCCCGCCGTCGTCAACGCGTCGCTCGGCGGACCGTCGTCGTCCGCCGTCGACGCCGCTTTCAACTCGCTCTCGGCCCAGGGCATCCTGCCCGTCGTCGCCGCGGGCAACGAGAGCCAGGACGCCTGCGACGTCTCGCCGGCCGGGGCCGAGGGCGTGGTCGCAGTGGGCGCGAGCGACAGCCAGGACCGGCAGACCGACTTCAGCAACTGGGGCGAATGCGTATGGATGTACGCCCCCGGTGCGTCCATCGTCTCGGCCAAGCTCGGCGGCGGATCCACCACGCTCAGCGGCACCTCCATGGCGAGCCCGCACGTCGCCGGTGTCGCCGCGCTGTTCGAGGAGCAGAACCCGTCGGCGACCGCGGAGGAGGTCGCCGACTGGCTGGCCGAACAGTCGACTCCCGGAGTGCTGTCGAACCTCGGCCCGGGCTCGCCCGACCGGCTCCTCCACACCGGCGGGCTCTGACCCGTCCGGGCACCACGAGGGCACAGGTGTAATCCGGCCGCCGTGAGGCATGAGAAAAAGGGTGACAGCACGACGCCGGGCCCGCGGGGAACGGCGTCCTGCTCCGCCGAGCCTTCACGCTCCCGTCCCCCCGGAGTACACGCGTGCCCAGCCAGACCGCACCCCCCGCCGTGGACCGGACTCCACCCCCACCGGGGTCCGGGCACGGTTCCGCGGCTGCCCGTATCCGCTGGGGCGCCGCCCTTCGCCGTACCCCCGTCTCGCTCTGGAACGACGACGCCTCCGACTGGGCGGCAGCACTGACGTACTACGCGATCCTCGCACTCCTCCCGGCACTCCTGGTCACCGTTTCCGTCATCAGCATGGCCAACCCGGGAGCCACGCACGCGCTGATCGCCGACGTCACCGCCTTCGCCCCCGCGGAGTCGGGCGCGGCGCTGCGCCGCCCGCTGGAGGCGGCCACCCATGAGCGTGCCGCCATCCAACTGCTCATCGCCACCGGGACCGTGAGCGCGGTGTGGTCCGCGTCCAGCTATCTGGCGGTCTTCCGCAGAGCGCTGCACGCCATGTATGGCGTACGGGACACGAGGCCCGTGCTGCGCAGGGCGCACATCATCGTGGCCTCGGCCATCGGGCTGCTCGTCCTGCTGCAGGCCAGCGCCTTCGCCGTCGTGCTCACCGGGCCGCCCGCCCGCAGGCTCGCCCACCGGCTCGGGGCCGCGCACCTCAGCGAGACCCTGTGGGCGGTGCTCAAGTGGCCCGTGCTGCTGTGCCTGGTGGCCTGCCTGATCCTGGTCCTGTTCAGCACCGGCCCGCGCTCGGCGCGCGGTCTGCGCCGCGGACTGCCCGGCGGGATCCTGGCCGCGTGCCTGTGGCTCGTGGCCTCGGCCGGCTTCGCGCTGTACGCGACCCGTATCGGAAGCTACAGCAGGCTGTACGGCTCACTGGCGGGGCCGGTCGTGTTCCTGATCTGGGTCTGGTTCACCAACCTCGCGCTTCTGACGGGAGCCCAGTTCAACGTCGAACTGGGACGCCGCCGGACCTGAACCGCCAGGCTGTCAGGGGTGCGGCGGCACCGGGCCGGGCAGGGTACCGGGGACGTGTCGCTGCGAGGGGGCGAGTGATGTGACGGATCATACGGTCGAAACGCCACCCCCCTCGACGACCCGGCGCCGAGCTTCCACCGGCAGGCGCTCGCGCGCCGGGCCCGGATCGTGCCGTGGAACCCTGAGCCGCTGTGCAGCCACCGGGGCCGGGGCCCGCTTCCTCACCCTGGTGGCGGACACGCTGGAGGCGGTACGGCCCGGCTGAGCCCGGTCCGCCGGGCGGCGGCCGGGCGAGGGCGCCTCCCTCGTACGGACGTGTGGGATCGCGCCGGGCGGCCGCGTTGGCCAGGCTGGCCGGAGCCGACACCGTACGTCCCCAGGAGCAGGCATGCAGCAGGACAAGCACCCCTCGTACCGGCCCGTGGTCTTCCGTGACCGTGCCGCCGGCTACGCCTTCCTGACCCGGTCCACCGCGTCGAGCGACGAGACGATCGACTGGGACGACGGCCGCAGCTATCCCGTCGTCGATGTGGAGATCTCCTCCGAGAGCCACCCGTTCTTCACCGGCAAGGCGCGCGTCGTCGACACCGAGGGCCAGGTCGCCAAGTTCGAGCGCCGCTACGGGGATGAGGGGGACAAGGGGGACAAGGGCGGCGCCTGAATCCCGCGGCCGGTACCCGTTGTGCACGGGGCGGGCGCGGGCTGAGAGTGTTCCGGGACCGTAACCCTGCCGGGGACGGCCCCCGCACGCGCACTCCAGGAGAGTCCACCGCCATGCCCGACACACGCGACAGCGACAGCCCCCACCTGCTGGTCATCGGTGAATGCGTCGCCGACATCGTCCGGCTGCCCGGCGCGGCCGACCGGGTCCACCCGGGCGGCAGCCCGGCCAACGTCGCGTACGGGCTGGCCAGGCTGGGGCGCAGCACGACCCTGCTCACCCAGCTCGGCCCCGACGCCAACGGCAGGCTGATCGCGGACCGGCTGACCATCGCGGGCGTCGAGGTGCGCACCGGCTCGGCCCCCGCGACCCCGTCGGCCGCAGTCGCGCTGGACGCGGACGGCAGGGCCGCGTACACCTTCGACATCACCTGGACCCTGGACTCGGCGGAGCCCGGACCGCCGCCCCAGCACGTCCACACCGGGTCGATCGCCGCGGTGATGGAGCCCGGCGCGACCACTGTCCTGGGCCTGGTCCGCTCGCTGCGGGCGGGCGCGACCGTCAGCTACGACCCCAATGTGCGGCCCGGGCTGATGGGCGGCCACGCCCACGCCGTACGCCGCGTCGAACATTGCGTCGCGCTCAGCGATGTCGTCAAGGCCAGCGACGAGGACCTGGAATGGCTGTACCCCGGCGAGCCGCCCGGGCGGGTCGCCGAACGCTGGCTGGCGGCGGGACCGGGGCTCGTCCTCGTGACCCGCGGGGCGGACGGCGCGTTCGCGGTATCGTCCCGGGCGCGGGCCCGCGTCGACGCGCTG
>DATCWZ010000677.1:0-2327 GCA_036566065.1 Streptomyces sp.
ACCGCGCGCAGCGAGGCCGCCGCCGCCACGATCGCCGGAAGGTTCTCGAAGCCCGGGGCCCGCCCCGACTCCCGCTCGTCGGCCGGTCCCCGTGTGGCGAACCTGACACCCTTGCGGACGACGAGCAGGCCGACGCCCGCCGGTCCGCCCCACTTGTGCGCGGAGGCCGCCAGTACCGACCACTTGCCCGGGACCGGACCCCACCCCAGCGACTGGGCGGCGTCCACCAGCAGCGGCACGCCCGCCGCCCGGCAGACCTCGGCGACCTCGGCCACCGGCTGTTCGGTGCCCACCTCGTGGTTGGCCGACTGCAGACAGGCCAGCGCGGTGTCCTCGCGCAGCGCCTCCCGGTACGCCTCCGGGCTCACCGCCCCCGTCCGGTCGACCGGGACCTCGGTGAGCGATCCGCCGGCCTCCTGCTCGGCCGCCGCGGCGTGCAGTACGGAGGAGTGTTCGACCGCGGACACCACCAGATGACGGCCGACCCGTCGGCGGCCCCAGGCGGCGCCCGCGACCCCGGAGTGCACCGCCCGGGTCCCCGATGTGGTGAACACCAGTTCGTCGGGGCGGCATCCGACGGCGTCGGCCGCGGCCTCCCTGGCGGCGTTCAGCAGCAGACCTGCCCGCCGCCCTTCGCGGTAGAGCCGGGCGGGATCGGCCCAGCCCTCGTCGAGCGAGGCCAGCAGGGCCTGGCGGGCGACGGGGTGCAGGGGAGCGGCGGAAGCGGTGTCGAAGTAGGGCACACCTCTACGCTAGTCCGCCCCCTGGGCCGCGGCGTGCCCGGCCGGTCATCGCGGCCGGGAGACCCGGGAGAGAAGGCGTCAAAGGGGGGCCCGACCCCGGTATTCCACTCCTTCGGGCAGTCGGGCGGCGCGTTGGGCACCCTCCCCGCGTGCCCCCAAATAGCGTCCAGTAGGGTTTGGTCCGCATAAACATCCAAACCCCTGCCCGCAAAGGGCGGCGACCGACCAGAGGATTACGGGCGCGCCGACCGTGCGGGCGAGACTCTCGGGAAGGCGCTACGTGAGTCCCAACGGCTCCGACCGCTCGTCGCGGCGCCCGATGCGGCGGAAGCTGCCGCAGGTGCTGACTGCGGGCCTGGTCCTGGCGACGGCCTCCGGTTGTTCGTACAACTGGGAAGATTTCCCCCGTCTCGGTATGCCTACTCCGATCACGGAAGAGGCTCCGACGATTCTTTCCCTCTGGCAGGGCTCGTGGGCGGCAGCGCTCGCCGCGGGCTCCGTCGTATGGGGACTGATCATCTGGAGCATGATCTTCCACCGGCGTAGCCGCACCAAGGTGGAGGTACCTCCGCAGACCAGGTACAACATGCCCATCGAGGCGTTGTACACAGTGGTTCCCCTCATCATCGTCTCGGTGCTCTTCTATTTCACCGCGCGTGATGAATCGAAGATCCTCGAACTCTCACCGAAGCCCACCCACACCATCAACGTGGTCGGCTATCAGTGGAGCTGGGGCTTCAACTACATCGAGAAGGTGGAAGGAGAGCCCCCCGCCGGCAGCGAGATCCCGAAGGAACTCCATGCCATCCCCGACAGGCTCAGCAAGGACTTCCCGGCGGGCGCCAACGGCGTCTACGACGCGGGTACCCCCTCGACGAAGAACCCCCAGACCGGCAACCCGGGTCCGACCCTGTGGCTGCCCAAGGGGGAGAAGGTCCGCTTCATCCTGACTTCGCGCGATGTCATCCACTCGTTCTGGGTGGCACCGTTCCTCATGAAGCAGGACGTCATCCCGGGCCACACCAACGCGTTCGAGGTCACTCCCAACCGGGAGGGCACCTACATGGGCAAGTGTGCCGAGCTCTGCGGCGTCGACCACTCCCGCATGCTCTTCAATGTCAAGATCGTTTCTCCGGAGCGTTACCAGCAGCACCTGAAGGAGCTGGCGGAGAAGGGTCAGACGGGTTACATCCCGTCAGGCATTGAGCAGACGGAACCGGCCATCAACGCGGAGACGAACAAACTGTGAGCATCCTCGACTCATCCCCGGGCGCCGCCGCGGCGGACGTCCCGTACGGGGACGAGCTGCCGGTCAGGCCCGAACGGCCCGGAAGTGCGGTCATCAAGTGGATGACCACCACCGATCACAAGACCATCGGCTCGCTCTATCTGATCACGTCGTTCGCGTTCTTCTGCATCGGTGGGATCATGGCACTCCTCCTGCGCGCCGAGCTGGCCAGGCCCGGCGCGCAGATCATGTCGAACGAGCAGTTCAACCAGGCGTTCACGATGCATGGCACGATCATGCTGCTGATGTTCGCGACGCCGCTGTTCGCCGGGTTCGCCAACTGGATCATGCCGCTG
>DATCWZ010000525.1:0-6519 GCA_036566065.1 Streptomyces sp.
CAACGTGCGCAACTCGGATCTCGCCAGCGACCTGATAACGGGTAACCCCACCGTCGGTCTGCTGAAGAATCTCACGCTCGCTGTCGGTGGTGGTGCGCAAGCACTGATCCGCGGCGACCGGGAGTTGACGCAGACGACCACTCGCGCCGCGCGGCGGCTGATCCCGTTCGAGAACGTGCTGGGAATGGACATCCCGTATACCGCGCTCACCGCGGACCTTCCTCAGCAACAGGAAGACCCCGATCCCGACACCGTGGATTGGTTCCTCAACGACACGCAATAAAGGCCCCTTCGGGGGCCTTCCTCTTTTCTGAAGGCCCCGATGGCAACCAAAAATACCTACACGGCGGACGGCAGCAGCGCCCTCTTCCCGGTGTCGTTCCCGTACATCGACAAGAGCCACGTCCAGGTTCGCCTGGCCGGCGTGCTCCAGATCGCCACCAAGTTCACCTGGGACACCCCCAGTTCCATCCGGTTCCTCACGGTGCCGCCCGCCGGCGCCGAAGTGGAGATCCGCCGGGTGACCCCCTCGGCTCCCCTCACGACCTACCAGTCGGGCTCGACGCTCACCGAAGAAGACCTGGAAACCGATTCGCTCCAGGCGCTCTACCTGATCGAGGAGCTGGCGGAAGAAGGCGTCTCGACCGAGGCGGTCGACGCGCACATCGCGGAGCTTGTCTCCGAGGGCGGCATCGGCGCGGACTCGCTGCTGGTGGCGTACAACAACGGCAACATCAACGCGCAGACGCGCACGGTGAATGACCAACTGAAGGACCAGGTGGTCTCGGTCCTGGAGTTCATCCCGTCGTCCGAACACGCGGCAATCCGCAACAGCACCACCACCTACGACGCCACGGTCGCCGTCCAGAACGCGATCAACTACGTCGGCAACAAGGGCGGCGGCATCCTCAAGTTCCCCCGGGGTTCCTACGGAATCTCCGCGAAGCTCGTGGTGAACTTCTCCAACGTGACCCTGCTGGGCGAAGGCGGCGGCAACTACGTCTCCGGCGTGCCCAACGTCCGCGGCTCGGCTGCGTCGCGAATCTTCTGGCTTGCCGCGGCGCCTGCTGCCGGAACTCCGATGCTGGAGTTCGCGACTCCGCCGGGTGGCCTTGGCATGTGCAACGGTGGCGCCCGAGGTCTGATGATCGACGGCATGACCGTCGTTCCGGTTGGCCTGAAGCTGACCTCGTGGAAGCATGGCAACTTCGAGGACCTCGTCGTCTACGCGACTACCGAAGACTGCTTCCTGCTGGACATCGCGCGCTACGCGCTCGGCTCCGGCTACAACGGGATCACCTACCTCAACACCTTCAAGAACTGCGTCGCGATCACCTGGGGTGGTTCGGGTTGGTATCTCACCAACACCACCAAGGGCTTCCGATTCGTCGGGGCACCGCCAGAGAACACCGGGGACTCCTCGGAAAACACCTTCATCAACTGCGGTGCGTTCCTGGCGTTCGGCGTGGCGTTCTACCTGGAGAGCTGCGGACAGAACGTCTTCATCTCCTGCTATGGCGGCGCGCAGTCCCCGAGCGTCCCCCAGCCGTACTACAACGTCCACCTGTGCTCGGCCGACCAGAACTCGGCGAACCCGGGCTCGCTGGTGGGAGCTTCCCGCTACCACCTGTTCCTGTGGTCGGAGATGAAGTTCCTGGTGCGCGCATCGCAGGTGTCGGGCGGCTCCTCGTCGTTCGGCTGCATGCTGTACGGCCTGTCGGAAGGTAACGTCAACACCGACCCGGTGACGATCGAATCTCCGTCCAACGGCGGCCTTCCCCCGACGGTGCAATACACGACTTCGGGGACCAAGACCGATCCCTCGACGATCCGCGCGGGTCAATTCCGTGCGGCGCACTGGGATGACTCGAACACCGTCGGTCCTGGATTCTTCCTCGATCGCAACGCATCGGTCGGCGCGGCCGGCATGGGCCTGGGCTACCTCCAGTGGAACATGACCAACAGCGCCGGGACGCGCAACATCAGTGGCGGACTGTTCCAAGGCGCCATCACGAGCGCCGTTCCCGGCGCGGAAAGCGTGTCGCTCAACCTGGTGACGAAGGTATCCGGCGCGCTCACGTCGGCGATGCAATGGAAGGACGGCGTCATCGTCCCGCAGACCGGCGGTGGCCTGACGTTCAAGGGCTACGGCACGGTCAACATCAACGGCGAGTATTACGTCGACAACACCCAGGTCCTCGGCCCTCGCCAAACGGGCTGGACCGCGGCGACGGGTACGGCGTTGAAGGGCGCCTGGGCCACCTATGCCGGGCAGACCCACACGGGTTCCTACGTCCAGGCAACGATCCAGGCCCTCGACAACGCAGTACGAGACGCTAGCCAGCGCATCAAGGCACTGGAAGACGCACTTCGCACCCACGGACAGATCAACTAATGAAGACGGAAACCCTCACCGCGCTGTTCTCCAAGCTCGCCATCGGGGTCGCCACCGCGGCGACCCTGGCGGGAGGCGGCGCCATCATCTCGGCTTCTTCTGCCAACGCGGTGCAAGACCAACGCCTCACGGTGCTGGAGAAGAACTCCGAACAGATGTCCACGCTGTCGGACAAGCTCGACGAGACCAACAAGAACGTCGCCGTCTTGAACGAGCGCCTTAACCAGGAGACCGGCCGTGTCCAACCGCCGCGCAACCGTTGACCAGGTCGACGAGCTGCACGCCCTCCAGGCTGCAACGCTCTTTGCCGAGGTGAAGCGGTACACCGATCGCGTCGACCCCGAGACGGGCAAGCCGGCTCCCGAGCCGGTCCCGCCGGCGCTCCTGGCGCAGATCAACAAGTTCCTCAAGGACAACGGAGTCGACTCTCCGGTCCGCGCGGGGACCCTCAAGGATTCCCTCAAGGACCGCCTGCCGGATCTTGAGGACGTCGAAGCCGCACACCAGACCCTCAACTAGGAACACCCATGTCCCAAACCACCGTCTTCGCCCTCGGGACCACCGCGGGTTCCTCCAGTCCCGTCGTGATCGCGACGGGTGCCGTCGGCAGCTTCGGCCTGTTCACCGACTCGGCCGCCGGCATCAAGGCGAACGAGGGCGTCGCCATCTACATCGACACCCCGGGCCAGGACCAGAAGTTCGCCGTGCTCGACCTCAAGAACCCCACGGCCTCCATCCAGGGTCCCGCTGAAGTGATCTTCAAGCGCCTGGGGGTGTCCACCGTCAACCTGGGTGTCGTGCAGTACGGCTAACCCGAGCGAGGCTCCCTTGAACAACTACGATACGCAGGGCCTCGCGAAGCCTATCCACGCTCCGCTCAACCATCCGCCTCGCGCGGGTGTGGTGAACGTCAACTCGTGGACCCCGGCGGCGTTTGGCGCCGACCTGGCGGTGTGGTACGAGCCCGCCGATCGGGCGACGCTGTTCACCGACATCGCGAAGACCGCATTGGCGATGAACGAGGGCGATGCAATCGCCGTCATGGCCGACAAGTCGGGCAACGGCTACGACGCCAAGAAGATCACGGTGTCGGCGCGGCCGCTGCTGTACTACCTGCTGGGCTCCTTCCGCCGGGCGGTGAACTTCGATGGCGTCGACGACGTCCTGACGGCCACCATCCCGGACCTGGGCACGCATTGCACCGTCGGCCGCGCCATCCCCGGCACCGGCGCGGTGATCGCTACCGAGCAGTCGCTCTCCACCACGTTCAACCATGCGATCGACCACGCGGGAATGGTGATCGTGAAGCGTGCGCTTACCGCGGCCGAGACCGCCAAGCTCACGGCCTGGCTCAACGAGAAGGCCGGCGTGCTCGACCAGTACAACGTGCCCTATGGGCCGGCCGGCGCCGAGTCCGTCAACATCTACCGCGCGAGCGGCCACCCGAAGGGTCCGGTCATCGTCATGGTGCATGGCGGCGGCTGGCGAAACGGCGACAAGGCCATCTCCAACGTCGTCGAGAACAAGGCCCTGCACTGGCTGCCGAAGGGCTTCACGATCGTCTCCGTCGGCTACACGCTCGACGTGGGCACCGATCCGATCGACCAAGCGCGCGCCGCGGCACGGGCGTTGGCCTGGACGCAAGCCCATGCGACCGAGTGGGGCTGCAACCCCAACGAGATCGTGCTGATGGGCCACTCCGCCGGAGGCCACCTGGTCGCGCTGGTCTCCTCCAGCCTGGCCATGCGCAACGCAGCGGGCGTCCGCCCCTGGCGCTGCACCGTCGGCCTGGACACCGCTGCGTACAACGTGCGGCAGATCATGGAGTCGGCCCACCCGTCGCTCTACGACGAGCCCTGGGGCGTCGACCCGACGCACTGGGACAACGGCTCCCCGACGCAGCAGCTCACCGTCACCCCTCCTCCGTTCCTGCTGGTGGTCTCCACCGAGGGCGGCGGCGAAGGCGACTCGATCAACGGCGGCGCATACCGCGACGCGGTCATTGCCCGCGGCGGCACCGCCTCGATCTACGAAACCCCGCTGTTGCACGGCGAGGTGAACGACTTGCTGGGCGTGCCCGGCGCCTACACCGACAGCGTGGACGTGTTCCTCGCCTCCGTCGGCCTCTGATCCACCCCACCTCCAAGGACCCCCATGAACTTCCTCACCGAAAGCAAGGCCCGCGTCTACAGCCTGGGCACCGGCCTCACCGCCGTCGCCGCGGCCGCCGCCGTCCCGGTCAAGCCCTCGCACGGCCAGATGACCCTCCAGATCACCGTCGCCGGCGGCTCCGCCCGATCGGTCCAGGCCGAGATCTCCTTCGACGGCGTGACCTACGTCGCCGTGGGCACCGCCCGGACCACCACCGGCACCTTCATCGAGCTGATCCCGGCCGCGCCGCGCGTTCGCCTGAACATCACCGCGAACACCGGTTCGACCATCGGCGGCAAGCTGTACGCCTGATGCCTCTGTACGACTTCCGGTCGCCCTGCGGCCGGACGTTCGATCGCCTGGCCAAGCCCGAGGACACCCCTCAGTGTCCCTGTGGCACCCCCGGGTGTACCGGGAAACGCCTCCCGGGCACCCCGGCGTTTGCCCTCAAGGGGGCCGGGTGGACCGACAAGGGCCGCCGCGTGAGCGGCTCTACAAGCTCGACCTGAGCGACCCGCTACCCCTATAGCTCCCGAACCCCAGACGGGCCACCACGGCCCGCTGGTGGCCTCTGGGACACCTTCCCGCAGGAGGGAACCCATTCCGATGCAGGAACGATCGTACCCCGAGTGGGTGCAGACCGAGTCTGAACAAAAGCTGCACGACGACTTCCGCTACTTCCTCTGGTTCATCCTGAGCCACCTGAAGCTGAAGCCGACGAAGCGGCAGTACCAGGTCGCCCTCTGGCTCCAGCACGGCCCGCGCCGGCGCATGGTCCAGGGCTTCCGCGGCCTGGGCAAGAGCTGGATCACCTCCGCCTTCGTGCTCTGGCGGCTGTACCGGAACCCTGACGAACGCATCCTGGTCGTCTCGGCGAACGAGTACAAGGCCACCGAGTTCGCGACCTTCACCCGCCGCTTGATCGAGGAGATCGAGCTGCTGCAATTCCTCCGGCCTCGAGACTCCCAGCGCGACTCGGTGCTGGCGTTCGACGTCGGCCCCTCAGCGGCCCACCAGGCTCCCTCGGTTCGCGCCGTGGGCATCGGTGGCCAGCTCGCGGGCGGCCGCGCCTCCCTGATCGTCGCCGACGACGTGGAGGTCCCGAAGAACTCCATGACCGAGATCCAGCGCGAGAAGCTCTCCGAGCAGATCAAGGAGTTCGACGCGGTCCTGATGCCCGATGGCGAGATCGTCTACCTGGGCACGCCGCAGACTGAGCAGTCGATCTACCGGGTGCTGCCCGAGCGCGGCTACCGCATTCGGATCTGGCCGGCGCTGTACCCCAACAAGCAGATGATCGAGCAGTACGCCGGCGCCCTGGCCCCGGACGTGCTCGAAGACCTCAAGGCCAAGCCGGCCCTGGAGGGCCACTCCACGGACCCCGATCGGTTCACCGACCTGGACCTGATGGAGCGCAGGGCCTCCTACGGATCCGCCGGCTTCGCCCTCCAGTTCATGCTGGACACCTCCCTCAGCGATGCCGAGAAGCACCCGCTGAAGACCCACGACATGATCTGCATGGACATCGACGTGGACCGGGATCTCCCCGACGGCACCGTCCAGCCCGCGTTGGGTCCCTCCAAGCTCGTCTGGACCTCGATGCTCGACCATGTGGTCACCGACGTCGACAACGTCGGGTTCACCGGGGATCGCCTGTACCGGCCGATGTACTCCTCCGACACCCTGCTGCCCTTCCAGGGCCGGCTGCTGGTGATCGACCCCTCCGGCCGCGGCAAGGACGAGACCGCCTACGTGGTGCTCTACCACCTGAACGGCATGGTGTACCTCAAGGACACCGGTGGGTTCACCTCGGGGTACGACGACGCCACCCTCGGCGGCCTGGCTGCCCTGGCGAAGCTCCACCGGGTCAACGACGTGCTGATCGAGAGCAACTTCGGCGACGGCATGTTCGCCCAGCTCCTCCGGCCACACCTGGCCAAGACCCACCCCTGCACGGTCCACGAGATCCGCGC
>DATCWZ010000041.1:0-2560 GCA_036566065.1 Streptomyces sp.
GGCCGGGCGCGGCGCGCCCACCAGCGGGGCCTTGAGCGCGGGAACCAGCGGCGAGGCCACCGCGCCGGCCGCCAGGACGATGGTCGCCAGCAGCCCGAGAATCATGCCCGCGCCCGCGTCACTCGTGTCGATGGTCGCCCAGAACGCGGTCCACAGCGCGAACACGGTGAACGCGGCACCGAACTGGCCGAGGTCAAGACCCGCGACCTTGCGGCCCGGCATGGCACGGCTGACGATCAGCAGCGCCGCACCGATGACACCGGCCAGGAAGACGCTCATGAGAAGCGAGAGCGAGTCCCAGGCGTTCGGGCTGTCGAAGCTGGAGCAGTTGACGTCCGTGGGGCAGTCGTAGCCGGAGAGGTCGAGGAATGAGGCGATGAACAGCACGACCGCTGCTCCGATCACCACGCCGTCGCCTCGTGAGAGGGAGCGGATATTCACGTGAAAGTCCTTAGTCGGTCGTCTCGTCGGGGCTCGGTTGCGGTTGCCCGTCGTACGGGATGAATCTATCGGTTGCCCGGCCGGGTTGTGCCGCGGCCCGCGCCCCGGACGCACGTACTCCCTATCCGCAACGGCACAACTACCCCGTACTACCCTGCCAGATGGTCGCTGATGCCCTCCGCGATGCCACGTGCCGCTTTCTGGCGCCAATCCGCGCTCATCAGCAGGGCGGCGTCCTTCGGGTCACGCATATTGCCGCATTCGATGAAGACTTTGGGTACGGACGACAAATTCAGCCCGCCGAGATCACCGCGGGTATCAAGTCCCGTATGGCCGCCGATGTAATTGGAAGGCGCGCTTCCGGTAACGCGTACGAACTTTCCCGCGATCCGGGTACCGAGATCGCGGGACGGGGCCACGATCTTCGCGGTGTCCGCGTCGCCGCCCCGCACCCGCGCGGGAAGGATGACGTGGAAGCCCCGGTTTCCAACGGCCGAACCGTCCGCGTGGACGGATACGACGGCGTCGGCACCGGCCCTGTTGCCGATCCGGGCGCGCTCATCCACGCAGGGCCCAAAGGGGCGGTCGCCGTTCTGAGTGAGGATCACCTTCGCGCCCTGTGCCTCCAGCAGGGTGCGCAGCCGACGCGACACGTCGAGGGTGAACTCGGCCTCCGCGTAACCGGAGTTGGTGGCCGTGCCGGTGGTGTCGCAGTCCTTGTGCCCGGTGCCGATGTCCACCTGGCGGCTGATGTCGCGGGTGTGGTCGCGGTTACGGGGATTGTGGCCCGGGTCGATCACCACGGTCCGGCCCGTGAGCGGGCCCGTGGGCAACGCCTTGCCGGAGGTGGAGCCCGCCGACGCGCTCATCGAGGGTGAGGCCGACGGGGACTGCGTCGGGGACTGCGTCGGGGACATACCGGCCGAACCGCCGCCGCACCCCGCGGTGGCCAGGCAGAGTGCCGCCAGCGAGGCGGCGGCGAGCAGGGGCCTGCGGCGCACGGGGGTGCGCGGCGGAAAGGGAACGCTGTCGTCGTACGGCACGTCGCGCATGCTATCCGTGACCGTCAGATTCCCTGTCCCGTCCGCCGCAGCAGGCGCAGTGAGCCCGTCACCGAGACCTCCGTGAACGCGCCGGACGCCAGCGCCCGCAGGTACACCCGGTACGGGGCCTGCCCGCCGTCCGCAGGGTCCGGGAACACATCGTGGATGGCCAGCAGCCCGCCCTCGGCGAGATGCGGAACCCACCCCTCGTAGTCCCCGTTCGCATGCTCGTCGGTGTGCCCGCCGTCGATGAAGACGAACCCGAGCGGACCGCCCCAGACGGCCGCCACCTGCGGCGACCGTCCGACGAGCGCCACCACGTGGTCCTCAAGACCCGCCAGGTACAGGGTCCTGCGAAACGTCGGCAGGGTGTCCATCAGGCCGACCTGCGAATCCACGACGGACGGATCGTGGTACTCCCAGCCCGGCTGCTGCTCCTCGCTGCCCCGGTGATGGTCGACGGTGAGCGCCGTCACACCGGCCGCGCGGGCGGCGTCGGCGAGCAGGATCGTGGAGCGCCCGCAGTAGGTGCCGACCTCCAGGAGCGGCAGCCCGAGCGCGGCGGCCCCGGCCGCGGCGGCGTACAGGGCGAGCCCTTCGCGTACCGGCATGAAGCCCTTGGCGGCCTCGAAAGCGGCAAGAATGTCCGGCTTCGGCACGGCGGCGGACTCAGCGGTCACGGGCTTCCTCCTGGCGATACGGCACAACAGCGGCTGTCATCGTCCCGCACCCCCGCCCCGCGGGCACCGGCGGGGCGCACCGGAGCGACGGACCCGCTGACCGGCCGAAACCCATGTACGGGCCGCAGAGTGCCTGCGAGTATGACACCCATGGTTGACGTCTCCACGCCCACGACGCGTACCCCCGCCCGGCACAGAACCCGCACGTGGGCCGTGGTCCTGGCGGCCTGCACCGGGCAGTTCCTGGTCGTCCTCGACGTCTCCGTCGTCAACGTGGCACTGCCCTCCATGCGGACCGACCTGGGCCTGAGCGCCTCGGGCCTCCAGTGGGTCGTCAACACGTACTCGATCGCCTTCGCCGGCTTCATGCTGCTCGGCGGCCGGGCCGCCGACATC
>DATCWZ010000216.1:0-7346 GCA_036566065.1 Streptomyces sp.
CGCCGACGACCGCACCGCCGAAGCGGGCGCCGCCGACGCGCAGACGCTGCAGTTCCGCTACGACGCGGCACAGTGCCTGGAGCAGCTCGGCGAACCGGCCGCCGCGCTGGCCGAGTACCGCGCGGTCCTTCCGTACTACGAGAACACCTACGGGGCGATGGCCGCCGATCCGGACCGCGCGTTCTCCATCCGGCACCGCATCGGCCATCTGCTGCTCGCGGTCGGCGACCACTTGGCGGGCCGCGGACAGTTGCAGGCGCTGCTGTACGACACCGAGCGGGCCTACGGGCCGCATCATCCGCTCCCGGTGGAGCTGCGCAGGCAACTGGAGCACCAGCAGGACGTCCGGGGCGGCTGACCCCGCTCGCGACCGGCCCCTGTCAAGACTGCTGCGGAATCGTTGGACGAATCAGTGGCCCCAATTACGTCCACTGCCTAACATCGATCAACGCAAGGCTTTGTGCACCGATGCACAAACTCTCCCCGGGAGGCTCCTTTGCACCGCCGTCGTCTCACCGCCCTCTCCGTCTCCGCCGCACTTCTGGTCGCGGCACCGCTGCTGTCCGCGTGCGGCAGCCAGGCCCATCCAGGCGCCGCGGCCGTGGTCGGCGGGGACCGGATCGAGGTGTCCACGGTCCAGGGGCAGGCGGCCGAGGTACGCAGCGCGCAGCAGGCCTCGGACCAGTCCGGGCAACTGGTTGCGAAGTCCGGGCAGCTCACCCGCGCCAAGCTGCACGGGCTGATCTTCGACCTGGTGCTGGACCGTGCCGCGAAGGACGCCGGGGTGAGCGCAAGCCGCCAGGAGATCCAGAACGTCCGGCAGTCGGAAGCGGCCCGGAATGGCGGTGACAAGGGCCTGCGGACGGCGATGCTCAGCCAGCGCTGGGTCGCCCCGGACCAGATCGACGACGATCTGCGCAAGGCGGTCCTGCTGCCGAAGCTGGCCCAGGCGCTCGGCGCCGACCTGCAGACACCCGAGGGCCAGAAGACCGTGACGGAGGCGCTCACCAAGGCGTCCCGGGCCCTGCACATCGATGTGAACCCTCGCTTCGGTACGTGGGACGACAAGCAGGTCCAGCTCAGCACGTACAAGGCCCCGTGGATCAGCCAGGTCACCGAATTCGGTGAGGCGGGTGCCGAGACCGGCGCCTGAGAACGGGGGTCCTCGGCCGAGGTAGGTTCGACGGCGTGAACGCTGAATCCCCCGGCCGTATCGTCCTGCTCACCGCCAGCCACCGGGTCGCGCCGGGACTGCTGTCCTGGCCCGCGTGGCAGACGCTGCGCGCCGCCGACCGGGTGCTGTGCGCCGAGCCGGGCAACCCGCAGGTGCCGTATCTGCGTGAGGCGGGCATCACCGTCGAGGTGGCCGGGCCCTCCGCCGATGAGCTCGTCGATGACTGCGCGGGCGGCCGGACCGTGGTGGTGCTGGTGGGCGGCGAGGGCAACCAGCCGCTCACCGACGGCCTGGCCCGGCTCGGCGGCTCGGGCAGGGTGCGGATGCCGGACCTGGAGCTGCTGCCCGGTTCGTACGACCTGCCGGGCGCCCGGCTGCTCGACCTGGTCCAGGTCATGGACCGGCTCAGGGCCGAATGCCCGTGGACCTCGCAGAAGACGCACAAGGGCCTCGCGAAGTACGCCATCGAGGAGGCGTACGAACTGGTCGAGGCGATCGAGGACGGGGACCGCGAGGAGCTGCGCGAGGAGCTCGGGGACGTCCTGCTCCAGGTCGTCTTCCACGCCAGGATCGCGCAGGAGGATCCCGATGAGCCGTTCGCCATCGACGATGTCGCCGGCACGATCGTGGACAAGCTGATCCGCCGCCATCCGCATGTGTTCGGCGACGAGAGTGCCGAGACCCCGGAGGACGTGCACGCGCACTGGCTGCGGACCAAGGCGATCGAGAAGCAGCGCGAATCGGTCACCGACGGTGTTCCGCTCGGCCAGCCGGGTCTGGCCCTGGCGGCCAAGCTGGGCGGCCGTGCCCGTACGGCGGGGCTCGATGTGCCGCTGCCCGACGAGGACTCCCTCGGCTACCGGCTGCTCGCCATCGCCGTACGCGCCGAACAGGACGGCATCGACCCGGAGGCCGCCCTGCGCGCCGCGGCCCGCGCCTACCGGGACGCGATCCGGGCGGCGGAGGGGCACGGGGAGGCTCCGGATACCGTCGAGAGGTGAACGACAGCCCCGCCGAAGCGCCAGAAGGCGCACCACGAGCAGCCGAAGAAGACGCCCCCGCGGACGGGCCCCGGCCCGGACTCTTCACCTGGGAGTTCGCCACCGACCCGTACCCCGCCTACGCATGGCTCCGCGAGCACAGTCCCGTCCACAGGACCACGCTCCCCAGCGGCGTCGACGCCTGGCTCGTGACACGGTACGCGGACGCCAGGCAGGCGCTCGCCGACACCCGGCTCTCCAAGAACCCCGTACACCACGCGGGCCCGGCGAACGCCAAGGGCAGGACCGGCATCCCGGGGGAGCGCAAGGCGGAGCTGATGACACATCTGCTGAACATCGACCCGCCCGACCACACCCGCCTGCGCCGCCTGGTGTCCAAGGCGTTCACCCCGCGCAGGATCGCCGAGTTCGCACCGCGGGTGCAGGAGCTGACGGACCGCCTCATCGACGCGTTCATCGAGGACGGCGAGGCCGACCTCATCCACGACTTCGCCTTCCCGCTCCCCATCTACGCCATCTGCGACCTGCTCGGGGTGCCGCACGAGGACCAGGACGACTTCCGGGACTGGGCCGGCATGATGCTGCGGCACACCAAGGGCGGCCAGGCGCCCGGCCCGCGCGGCGGGGTGGCCAGGTCGGTCAAGAAGATGCGCGGCTATCTCTCCGAACTCATCCACCGCAAAAGGGAGAACCCGGGCGACGACCTGATCTCCGGCCTCATCAGGGCCAGCGACCACGGCGAGCAGCTCACCGAGAACGAGGCGGCGGCGATGGCGTTCATCCTGCTGTTCGCCGGCTTCGAGACCACGGTCAACCTGATCGGCAACGGCACCTGTACGCTGCTGCGCAACCCGGAACAGCGCGAGCGGCTGCAGAGCTCCCTGGCCGCCGGGGACACCGCGCTGCTGGATTCGGGCGTCGAGGAACTCCTGAGGTACGACGGACCGGTGGAGCTCGCCACCTGGCGCTACGCCACCGTACCCGTGACGCTCGGCGGACAGGACATCGCGGCGGGCGACCCGGTGCTCGTGGTGCTGGCCGCCGCCGACCGCGACCCGGCGCGGTTTCACGATGCGGACACTCTAAATCTTGCACGGAGTGACAATCAGCACCTCGGGTACGGACATGGCATCCACTACTGCCTGGGGGCACCGCTGGCCCGGCTGGAGGGCAGGGTCGCCCTGGCAACGCTGTTGACGCGCCTCCCTGACCTGCGGCTTTCCCTGGATCCAGCCGATTTGCGATGGCGTGGCGGGCTCATTATGCGCGGACTGCGCACTCTTCCCGTTGAGTTCGATCCCGGACATCCGCTCAAGACAGGTGACACTCTGTCAACTCTGTGACTTTCACGTGATCTCTGCTGCATCGACTTGTAACACACGTTCGACTGCGGCTAGGTTCACCGTTCGACGACTCAACAGTCACTTGTCAGTCACACGGAAGGCAATCCCATGGGCTCCGCGAACGGCAGGCACCGACGCCCTCGCCAGGCACCGGCCATCATCGTCGCCGCAGGCGTGACGGGATCGGCCATCGCCATCCCGCTACTCGGCGCCGCAGGTGCTGCGCACGCCGCCGACGCCTCGACCTGGGACCGGGTAGCCGAGTGCGAGAGCGGCGGCATGTGGAGCGCGGACCTCGGCAACGGCTTCTACGGCGGTCTGCAGTTCTCGCAGGACACCTGGTCCGCGTACGGCGGTAAGACGTACGCGGAGCGCGCCGACCTCGCGAGCCGCGCCCAGCAGATAGCCGTCGCCGAGAAGGTCCTGGCCGACCAGGGCCCCCAGGCGTGGCCGAGCTGCTCGGTGATCTCCGGCCTCGCGGTGGACGGGACACTGCCGGGCGTCGACCCGGGCAGCGCCCCCGCCGTGCCGTCGGCCACGCAGACGCCGTCGGGCAACGCGTCCGGCAGTGCGTCGGGCAGCGCCACCGACCACTCCTCGCCCGCGGCGTCGAACGCGGCGGACAACAGCTTCAACGGCAACGACGGCGGTGCCCAGAGCAACGCCGCCACCGGCGGCGACACCGGAGCGACCGGCTCCGCCCCCTCCACCACGCCGTCCTCCGACGCCTCCCAGGCGCCAGGCGCCTCCGAGGGCGAGGACGGGACGGCGGGCAAGCACCGCGGTACGGCCGCGTCCGAAGCGGGCGCGAAGGGCGCGGACAACGCCCGCGACGCGGGAAGGCACGCCTCGCGCGGCGACAGCGAGGCGCGTGATGCCGGTGCGACAACCGACGGGACCTACACGGTCCGTAAGGGCGACAACCTCTCGGCGATCGCCGACGCGCAGGATGTGCCCGGCGGCTGGCCCGCGCTGTACGAGGCGAACAAGGCCGAGGTCGGCTCCAACCCCGACCTGATTCTGCCCGGACAGGACCTCGACCTGGGCCAGGCGGACACCGGGAGCGCGGCGGACAGCGCCGCGGGGAACGCCGCCGCGAGCAACGCCGCGAGCAGCGCCGCGAGCACTGCGGGGAGCGCCGCGGGCAACTGATCAAATCCGGGAAAAAGCCCCGAAATTCTGGGCAGTTCAGAGACTTATGTCCGCTTATGCGCAAGTGAGACATGGGTCTCTTTGCTGTTTCCGGCGTGTCGTGTCCGCCCGGTCCTTCCGTGTCCGCGCCGACCTGCGGAAACGATCCTTCACGGAATGCAAGTAAGGGCTGATTGACCGTTATGTCCTTCTTTGAAAGTCGGGGTTGTCTGTGTTTACGGTCGGAACCGCTCGCACCGCGGGCACCTTCGACCGTCACGCCGAATCCTGCCGGCGGGCGAGGGGAACAGACGCGTACAGCGCCGTAGGCAGGAGCGGGGGACCCAGGTAGGCCGCCGGACCCGGCCGTCGGGAGACGGATCAGGACCGGCTCGGGGTGAAGCCGTGCGCATGCCGTACGGCCGGGCAACTCACAGGCCCGAACCCGACAGCTCACCTCGCAGGCGTCGGTGAGGAGAATTTCCATGCCGCTTTCGAGTTCTGTGCTGCGTTCGAGCAAGGGCAGGCACCGCCGCCCGTCCAGGGCCTCCCGGCTCGCCACCCTGGCCGGTGTCGCGGGCGCCGCCCTCGTCATCCCGATGATGGGCGCGACCGGCGCCTCCGCCGCCTCCGTCGCCACCTGGGACGCGGTCGCCCAGTGCGAGTCCGGTGGCAACTGGTCCATCAACACCGGCAACGGCTACTACGGCGGCCTGCAGTTCTCCCAGTCGAGCTGGGTGGCCGCGGGCGGTACGCAGTACGCGCCCCGCGCTGACCTGGCTACCAAGGCCCAGCAGATCGCCGTGGCCGAGACGCTGCTCGACCTGCAGGGCCCGGGCGCCTGGGCCTGCGCCGCGGCCGGCGGCCTGACCAACGACGGTGTGGACCCGGGCGTCGACACCGGCGCGGCGGCGCAGCCGCAGCCCGAGCAGCAGACGCAGGCGCAGCCCGAGCGCAAGGCCCAGCAGCCCGCCACGCGCAGTACGACGCGCACCGCCAAGAAGGCCGCGCCGAAGACCGTCACCACCGCCACCGGTGCCACGGTCCGCAAGGGCGACGGCGAGTACAAGGTGAAGTCCGGCGACACCCTCAGCGCGATCGCGCGGGCGCACCACGTCAAGGGCGGCTGGGAGAAGCTCTTCGACCTGAACGACGACATCATCGAGGACGCCGACCTGATCTTCCCGGGCCAGCAGCTCCACCTGAAGTAGTTCCTGGGCCTCTCCTCTCCCAGGAGGGTGTCCGGCGGCACCCGATCCGTGTCCCGGCCCGGTGCGCTCGGCCCCCCACCGCACGCACCGGGCCGGGGCCGCGGTGCCCGTAATGCGGGCCCTTGAGTCGTTTTTCGTCCCAGGGGACGGGCGGTCGGCCGACGCGAGGGGCCGGGCCGGTTAGGCTCGTGCCGAAAGCCACCGCGAACCCGCAGTACCAGTGTCGTATCCCAGAAGGAGATGCCTCGTGCCGTCCATCGACGTCGTCGTAGCCAGGGAAATCCTCGACTCCCGGGGAAACCCCACGGTCGAGGTCGAGGTCGGCCTCGACGACGGCAGCACGGGCCGTGCTGCCGTTCCGTCCGGCGCCTCCACCGGCGCGTTCGAGGCCATTGAGCTTCGGGACGGCGATCCCAAGCGCTACCACGGCAAGGGTGTCGAGAAGGCCGTCCTCGCCGTGATCGAGCAGATCGGCCCGGAGCTCGTCGGGTACGACGCCACCGAGCAGCGCCTCATCGACCAGGCGATGTTCGACCTGGACGCCACCGAGAACAAGGGCTCCCTCGGCGCCAACGCCATCCTCGGCGTCTCGCTCGCCGTGGCCCACGCCGCGTCCGAGGCGTCCGACCTCCCGCTGTTCCGTTACCTCGGCGGCCCGAACGCGCACCTGCTGCCCGTACCGATGATGAACATCCTGAACGGCGGCGCGCACGCCGACTCGAACGTGGACATCCAGGAGTTCATGATCGCGCCGATCGGCGCGGAGTCCTTCTCCGAGGCCCTGCGCTGGGGCGCGGAGATCTACCACACGCTGAAGAAGGTCCTGAAGACCAAGGGCCTGTCCACCGGTCTCGGTGACGAGGGCGGCTTCGCCCCGGACCTGGAGTCCAACCGCGCCGCCCTCGACCTCATCGTCGAGGCCATCAAGGAGGCCGGTTACGTTCCCGGCCGCGACATCGGCCTCGCGCTCGACGTCGCCGCGTCCGAGTTCTACAAGGACGGCGTCTACGAGTTCGAGGGCAAGTCCCGCTCGGCCGCCGAGATGACGGAGTACTACGAGGAGCTCGTCTCCGCGTACCCGCTGGTCTCCATCGAGGACCCGCTGTACGAGGACGACTGGGCCGGCTGGAAGACCATCACCGAGCGGCTCGGCTCGAAGGTGCAGATCGTCGGTGACGACCTGTTCGTCACCAACCCGGAGCGCCTGGGCCGCGGGATCGAGGAGGGCACGGCCAACGCCCTGCTGGTCAAGGTCAACCAGATCGGTTCGCTGACCGAGACACTGGACGCCGTCGAGCTCGCCCATCGCGCCGGGTTCCGCTGCATGATGAGCCACCGCTCCGGGGAGACCGAGGACACCACGATCGCCGACCTCGCCGTCGCCGTGAACTGCGGCCAGATCAAGACCGGTGCACCCGCCAGGTCCGACCGGGTGGCCAAGTTCAACCAGCTGCTGCGGATCGAGGACGAGCTCGGCGATGCGGCG
>DATCWZ010000333.1:0-6046 GCA_036566065.1 Streptomyces sp.
CCACGACAGCGTTCGCAGAGGCCGAGCCGGACTTCGAGCAACTGAGCGAGCAACTGGCAATCGCCGACGCCAAGGCGCGCAGCATGGCGGCGGACGCCGGGCAGGCCCGGGCCGAGCGGTCCACGGTCGCGGTGAGCGCGATCAAGGCGGCTTACCGGGAAAAGGTCAGCACTAAGGAGGTGCGCACCCGGCTGCTGGCCGCCGGAGTGCTCAAGGGCACGGTCTCCAAGATCGTCACCGTGGTGGGGGCGCTCAACGACCGCACCATCGACATCTCCGACGTGAAGAGCCTGAACGGGGCGTACAGCCTCGTCAAGACGGCCACGGCCGCGCCGAAGATCACCACCACCAGCGGGCCAATCACGCCCGAGCCGGAGCCCGCCGCGACACCGGTCAAGCCGGTCACGCCGGAGCAGGCGCTGAAAATCATCATCGCCAGCATCAAGGCCGAAAAGGACCCGGACAAGGCGTTCAAGCTGGGCGGCGAGTGGATCACCCGGATCACCAATGAGATCACCGACGCGCTCAAGTCGGTTGAGGAGGAGGAATAAATATGGCCATCGACCCGATCGTCCTGGCGGCGCAGGCCCGCGCCGTCCTCCAGGGGCTACACAAGCAGAACGACGTCGTCGTGCGGTTCAAGACCGACCAATCCGGCTACCGAGAGGACGCGCTGGACGACATCGACCGGGAGGCCCCGGGGCATTTTCAGCCCGGCAAGAACGTGCTGAATCTGAACCTGGACGAGCTGGTCAAGGGCAAATCCTGGCCGCGCAAGCTCGACTCGGTCGAGGACTTCCGCGAGTTCCCGGTCCTGGCCGGGGTGGCGGCGCACGAGTCGGGCCATGCCCGGTGGTCGCTCTGGGACGAACTGCCGGAGTCGATCCCGAACCCCGACTTCGACCCGTTCGCCCAGTTGGACGAGGACGGCAACAATCCGACCGGACCGGAGAGCTACCCGGTTTCTGAAACCGGGGCGATGGCCGTCCTGGCGCACAAGTTCCTGGAGGAGCCCAGAATTGAGCGGCTGGGGGTCTCCACCTTCACGAAGACCTGGCGCAAGGCGATGCAGTACTCCGCCGGGCACCTCATCCTGGAGAACATCGACGAGATGCAGGCCGAAGGCGACACTCCCCTGGACTCGGCGGTGGGACTGGCCATACTCGTCGGCGGTCGGGTGTCGGCCGGGACTTTGGGCGTCACCTACGAATCCCGCAAGGCGGTGAAGAAGGTCCTGGCCTCGGCCCAGGCGATCATCGAGAAGGCGCTGGAAGATCGGGAGGATGCCCCGGAGGACCCGTACCACAAGATCATGGGACTGGTGAACCAGGAGGTGTTCAACAATGACCACGGGGGAGCCACGAGCCACCTGGAGATCGCCCGGCAAATCCTAAAGATCATCCACCCCGAAAATGCCGACGACCCCGACCAGGGCCCCGGACCGGGGCAGGGTGCGGGCGACGACGACGAAGAGGGCGAGGGCGAGGGCGAGGGTTCCGGCAGCGGGGCACCCGGCGACCCGGCACTGGCCGGGGCGTTGGAGGCCATGGCCAACGAGATGAAGGAGGCCATGGACGGACTAACCGACAAGCTCTCCGAGATGGTCGAGTCCGACGAGGAGATGCCGGAGGGCGAGAAGGGCGGCGGCGGCCACGGCAGCACTCTCTACAAGAACCCGAACGCGCCGCAAATCAGCCACACGGAACAGCCGAACGCGGCGGACCGGGAGCTGTACCACCTGGCGAAGAACTGGATGGAACGGCAAATCGAACCGACGGTCACCGAGACCGAGGTCGGCTTCTGGCTTCCGGTCGGCGGGGCTCGGCTGAACATGCGATCCCACATCAGGGACAACCTGTCCAATCGCAAGGGCAGTCAGCGCTCCGACTGGGATCGGGTTTCGGAAACCGTGAAGGCGGCGCCGCCGGTGAAGGTTGGCATCATGCTGGACGGATCGGGGAGTATGCGCTCCATGGCCCGGCCCAGCGCCAGCATTGCGTGGGCTGCGGCAAATGCGGCGGCCCAGCTTCCGGAGTCTCGGACAGTGAGCGTCGTCTACGGTGCGGCGGCCCAGGTCACCCAGCAGCCGGGGCACGTCCCGGCCCGGCACATCGCGGTCTCGAACACGGACGGCCCCACCGAGGACTTCATCGGGGCGGCCAAGATGGTCGAGGACGCGCTGTGGCTGGACGAGCCGCTGGAGGAGGATGAGCGCACCAATGTGCTCATCATCATCGTCAGCGACCTCCAGTACGGCGGCGTGGACCGAGTGACCCGGGAGAAGCAGATGGACGGCTTCCACCGGATCGTGAAGGACTGGGACAGCCGCGGCTACCAGGTGGTCGTGGTCGGGGCCGAACCCATGGCGGTGCGCCACCGCTACGGGAGCTACGGCTCGCCCAGCAACACGGACGAGGGCTTCACCATCAAGCGGCCGGAGGAACTGTTCCGATGACGCGGTGCCTGCATCGGTGGAGCGTGATACCGCCGGGCGTAAGTCGACGGTGCCTGGACTGCGGGCGGGTGGAAATCCTGCCCGAGAATGCCGAGCCGTGGGACCCGCCCCCCTCGGAGAGGCTCAGGGCCCCGGAGTGGTATCCGGCAGCGCTTGAGCCCCTGGAACCCGTGCCGCACGCCCACGACTGGATTTACAGAGAGGCGGGAGGGGCGGGAGGGGTGACATGGCGGGAGTGCTCTTGTGGTCACAAACAGGTTCAAACCGCCACCGGCGAGTACCGATCGGGACCCGTGCCGCACGCCCACGATTGGGAACGGATTGTTACCACGATGGACGGCGACCAGGTTTGGCGGTGTCGGGCGTGCGGCGTGCGGGAGACCAGAACGGCGGGGTTCAGCCTGTCCGAAAGCAAGCCAACCCTCATCGAGGAGCACGGCGGGATCGTGTCCTACGACCGGCGCACCGAGCTGATTACCACCGGCGACGGGACCTCGTTCACGGTGGAGGCGCTGATGAGCGTGAACCCGGGAATCTCCATGACCAACCTGACCCACGAGCTGGAGCGAGTGGAACGCAAGCGGCTGGAGAAGAACCTCGGAGAACAGCAGGAGGAGTTCAAAAAGAAGATCGAAGCCCTCACCCGCATGACCACCATCAGCGGCGCCGGGGTGAAGGACTTCGCCGAGGCACTTGGGAAGCTGTCGACGGCGGTGGCCGACATGCCTAGCGTTTCCAGAAACCCACCACCACGGCGCTGGACCAGCGACGACGCGCTGACCCTGATCCTTCAGGAAATCAAGCACGCACCGGACCCGATGAAGGCGGCGGGTGAGTGGATCACCAAGATGACCAACGCCATTACCGGCATCATTCGGGACCTGGACGATGAGCAGTAGGGGAAGGAGGAACAAGGTGGACGAGGACAACTGGTTCGAGAAGGCCGGACGCGAGGCCGAGGCGACGAAGCGGGCGCGGGAGGCATACGCACGGCGCGAGGCGGCCGCATACGACAAGCGCCAAGCCGAAAAGCTGGAAGCCCGGCGCCTGGCGGCCCAGGCCGCCATGACCCCGCCGCCCCGCCCCCGAGAAGCCGCCGCCGCCAGGGAGCTATTCGAGGCGGTGGCGGCCGGGCGGGTGTCGATGAGCACGGAGGTGACCACCGGCGGACTCGGCTACGCCGCCGCTGGCAGATATCACCACCCCGGCCCTCAGTACAGACCGGAAGCCATACAGGCCCAGAGCCGGTTTCCGAAACCCACTCCGGAACAGGGGTTGGAGGCAATCCTGAAAGGGATCAGAGAAACCAGCGACGAGGACCTGCTGCGGGTGGCCGGGGAGTGGATCACCAAGGTCACCAACGGGATCACTGAAATTCTCAGGAATCGCGAAGAAAACTAGCTTTACATAAGACCTAACAACCCATAGAATCAATACAGACAGAGAGGACTATATCAATCATGAGCATTCTTACTGACCTGAAATCCATCTACAGCGGCATCAAGAAGGCCCGCCGGGATTACGTCAAGATCATGGCGTTCACCGCGGAACACACCTCCCGGCACAAGGCCAACCCGAGCTACGACTGCGGCCCCTGGCGCAAGGACTTCTGGGACAACCTGGGTTTCGACGTGCACCCCGAGATCAACATGTTCGAGGCGGCGGCATACCGGAGCATGGTACTGCGCTACCACGAGCGGGACAAGAAGCGTCACCCGGAGCGCACCCCGAGCGGCGGCGGGCTGGTCGGGGTCGAGATGGACGGGACCGAGACCCCCGAGCAGGTCATGGAGAAGATCAAGCAGGCCGTCCTGACCGACATGGAGTTCCAAAAGGTGGTCGCCGACGTCGCCGACCCGAAAAAGAAGGGCAAGGACTGAGCCCCGATGGGCAAGCGGTTCAACACCTACGGCCCCAACCGGACCGACGGTATGGCGCTCATCGGCAGGACCGCCGAGTACCCGTTCCGGGTTCGCTGGCCGGTCCGGCTCATCCAACTCTGCGGCGGTAGGCGCTGGTCGCTGAACGTGTGCATCTTTGAAACCCCGGAGGCCGAGCGGGTTTCCGAAACCAATCAAGACGAAGAAATCGAAAACGAAAAGGAGAACAGGTAAATGGCTACAGCAATAGCAACAGGAGTCGAGGAAGTAGTGAAGATCGCGGTGTCTCGGAGTGCCCGGCTGCTGCCGGGGGAGACGCCCCAGGCCGGGACGCTGCGCCGCGTCAAGATGCACGAGTTCCTGATGTCCGGCGGCATCCAGACCGGCTACAACGCGGAGGGCAAGATGACCTACGGCGATCCGATCACCGTGGCTACCAACCCGGTCTGCCCCTGGCACGGCGAGGACTGCGAGGCGTGGGGCGAAATCGTGGCCGGTCGCGGCTACTGGACCAAGATGGAGTCCGACCTGACCGAACTCAAGAGGCTGCACGCCGACGCGGTCAAGGAGGGTGACGAGACCACAACCGAGGTGCTGAGCTTCGAGGTCGACAAACTCGTCACCGCCCTGGAACTACGACCTCGGGACGCACTGGCGCTGCGCAGTCGGGGCGCCGAGCAGATCGCCCAGGAGCGGGCCGAGCACGAGAAGGCCAAGGCCAGGTTCCAGCAGATCGCGAACCAGGCTGCCGCCACCGCGCGTCGGATGGATCGGGTCTATGCCCCGGCGGGCCAGAAATCCGGGGGCAACCCGTGGGATCGGGGCCCAATGGTGGTCAACGAGCGCACCGGCGAAATCTTGGAGCCCGTCGAGCCCCAGCCGGATCGGGACGAGGTCATGGCGGCGTTCATCGGCCAAGCCGTGCCGGACCGCATCGAGATCGACGGCGAGGAGGATGACTGATGAGTGACCTGAACAAGGCCTATCTGAAGGGCGCGACCGACGAGGCGCGGCGCCAGGGCATCCTCAAGCCGGAGGAGATGGACGCAGTGATGGGCACGCTGCACGAGGCGGGGCTTCGCGCTGTTGCCGAGCCCCCGGACCACCTCAAGCAAGACGGGTTCGTCCACTACCTCACCAAGAACTCCAGCGGGGAGTGGTGGGTCAGCACGCGGAAGGACGGCGAGCCCTGGGCGAGTAGTCCGCTCAAGTTTTTCCTGCAAGAGGGGGGCGTCTAATGCCCGACAGCAACGCGGGACAGCGCAAAATGATGCGCGGCATGTCGCCGGGCGGCGGAAGCCCGTTTCACGACTCGATGCCCGCTGGCGGCACTCACACCACGAGGGCCAGCCAGAAGCGGGCCGACCGAGTCGCCAAGAAACAGATCAAGACGCGCGAGGAGCGCGCCGCCCGGAGAGAGCAAAGCTAAGCCCCACCCCAGTTTCAGAAACCTATCAAGCAACACTTATCAGAGAGGAAATTCAAAGCCATGCGCAAGCAAGACATTATCGTCACCGTTCCCACCAAGTCCGTGATCTACGCGATCGGGACCGCCCCGGAGAACAATCCAAAGGTCTGGTACGACCCGGCTAGCAACTATTACGACAAGAGGAGCTACGTCCCCGGCTACGTCCTGAAGGTCGAGGACAGCGGGTTTGCGATCGTGCTGATGGCAAACCGCCACCCTGACGAGCAGTACGCCAAGTACATG
>DATCWZ010000343.1:0-10178 GCA_036566065.1 Streptomyces sp.
GGCTGTCGCTCCAGCCGCTGAGCGGCCCCGGCAGGTGCGAGATCTTCCCGTCCCGCCCGGCGATCACCCGGCCGAGACCCGACGCCTTCTGCGCGGCGGTGAACAGCTTCGGCCGTGCCATCACTCCGGCCACGAACTTCATGGCCAGCTTCTCCGCCGTCCTGCCGGACTGTTCGGTGTCCTGATGGCGCAGTTCGACGAGCATCGACGGAATGTCGATCTTCACGGGGCAGGCGTCGAAGCAGGCGCCGCAGAGGCTGGAGGCGTACGGCAGCGAGCTGTTGGGGTCGTCCTTGGCGGCGTGCATCCCGGCGAGCTGCGGGGTGAGGATCGCGCCGATCGGCCCGGGGTAGGTCGATCCGTACGCATGGCCGCCTGCCCGTTCGTACACCGGGCAGACATTGAGACAGGCCGAGCAGCGGATGCAGTTGAGCGCCTCGCGCCCCATCTCGTCCGCGAGGGCGGCGGTGCGGCCGTTGTCGAGCAGGACGAGGTGGAAGTCCTGCGGCCCGTCGCCGGGCGTCACTCCGGTCCACAGCGAGGTGTACGGGTTCATCCGCTCGCCGGTGGACGAGCGCGGCAGCAACTGGAGGAAGACTTCGAGGTCCTGGTAGCGCGGCAGCAGCTTCTCGATACCCATGACGGTGATGAGGGTGTCGGGCAGGGTCAGGCACATGCGGCCGTTGCCCTCGGACTCCACGACGGACAGGGTGCCGGTCTCCGCGATGGCGAAGTTGGCGCCGGAGACGGCCACTTTGGTCGTCATGAACTTGTGGCGCAGATGGGCGCGGGCCGCGGCAGCCAGGTTGGCGGGCACGTTGTCGAGTCCGGGATCGACGCCCGGGATCGCGTCGAGGAAGATCTGCCGGATCTCGTCACGGTTGCGGTGGATCGCGGGTACCAGGATGTGCGAGGGCTTGTCGTGGGCCAACTGGACGATGAGCTCGGCCAGATCGGTCTCGTACGGCGTGATGCCGATGGACTCGAGGTGTTCGTTGAGGCCGATCTCCTGGGTGGCCATCGACTTGACCTTGATGACGTCGCTGCTGCCCGTCGCCTTGATCAGCCGGCCGACGATCTCGTTGGCCTCGTCGCCGTCACGCGCCCAGTGGACGGTGCCGCCGCGCTCGGTGACCTTGCGCTCGAGTTGTTCGAGGAGCTCGGGCAGCCGGTTCATGGTGTCGGTCTTGATGGCCGACCCGGCGTCGCGGAGCTGTTCCCAGTCGGGGAGTTCACCGGTGACGGCGATGCGTTTGGCGCGGATGGTGCGGGTGGCCCTGCCGAGATTGCGGCGGAGCTGGTCATTGCCCAGTTCGTCGTGCGCGGCTTCGGGGAACGTCCGGTCACCGCGGAGATTGCCCGATCCGTACGGGGACCGGGGCGGCGTGGCGGGCATGCCGAGGAACGTACTCATTGGGCGGCCTCCGTCATGGCGTACGGCGAGGTGCGGGTGGATCCGAGGATCTGGGCGAGATGCAGGGTGCGCGTACCGGACTTGATACGGGACAGTCCGCCGCCGATGTGCATCAGGCAGGAGGAGTCACCGGCGGTGCACACCTCGGCCTGTGTCGTCGAGATGTTGCGCATCTTGTCCTGAAGCATGGCGGTGGAGGTCTCGGCGTTCTTGACGGCGAAGGTGCCGCCGAAGCCGCAGCAGGAGTCGGCTTCGGGGAGTTCGACGAGATCGATGGAATCGACGGCCCGCAGGAGCTTCAGCGGCTTCTCGCCGACCCGGATCATGCGCAGGGAGTGGCAGGTGGGGTGGTATGTCACCCGGTGCGGGAAGTACGCGCCGACATCGGTGACGCCGAGGACGTCGACGAGCAGTTCGGACAGCTCGTACGTCTTGTCCTTGACGGCGGCGACCCCGGCGCGCAGCGAGGCGTCACCGTACCGCTCGGCGACGATCTCGTGCTGATGGCGGACAGAGCCCGCACATGAGGCGGACGGCATGACAACCGCCTCGATCGACGCGTCGCCGAACTGTTCGGCGAAGTTACGTACCAGCGGGACGGGTTCGCGCTGGTAGCCGGTGTTGATGTGCATCTGGCCGCAGCAGGTCTGCCCCGGCGGGAACACCACCTCGTGGCCCAGGCGGGCGAGCAGCACCGCGGTGGATTTCACCGCCTCGGGGAAGAGCGTGTCTCCCAGACAGGTGGCGAAGAGTCCGATGCGCATGGGGCCTCCCCGATCGTTTGTGTGGTCGGACCATACTAGCCTCGGTCCATTTTGGGAAGCGGGAGACGGGCGTTTCGGCGGATTACCCGGACCGATAACTGGTCCGACCTTATTGACATACGACATATGCAGTGCCCTACTAATGGCCAGAACCAGCTGTCTGCCGCTCCCCGCCGGCCATCCGCCACCCGTTCCCGCACGGACACCATGGACACGGCCCCAGGCAGGAGTCCCGGTTCGTCCCGCCCCGTACCACTCGACGAGGAGTACCTCCGTGGCCCCCGCACCACCCGTCATCCTTGCTTCGTACACCCCGGACGTGCATGTCATCGGCGACAGCCTCACGGCCACCGCTCTGCTGGGTCTCGTCCCCCTCGCGGCCTTCTTCGTGCTGCTGATGGTCGCCAAGCGCTCGGCGCTCCAGTCTGCTCTCGGCTCCGTGCTCACCGCCCTCCTGGTGGCAGTGCTCGGCTTCGGAATGCCGGTCGGACTCAGCCTGCTCTCGGCGACACAGGGCCTGGTCTTCGGGCTCTTCCCGGTGATGCTGATCGTCGTCGCGGCCATCTGGTTCTACGAACTCACCGTGGTGAGCGGCAGGTTCGAAGACCTGCGGCGCTCATTCAGTGCGGTCGGCCGCGGCGACCTGCGCATCCAGGCGATGCTCATCGCGTTCTGCTTCGGCGGCCTGCTGGAGGCGCTCGCCGGCTTCGGCGCCCCCGTCGCCATCACCGCCGTCATGCTGATGGCCCTGGGCCTGCCCCCGATCAAGGCGGCCGTCACCGTCCTGCTCGCCAACACAGCGCCGGTCGCCTTCGGCGCCATGGCCATCCCGGTGACCACGGCGGGCAACCTGACCGGCATCCCGGCCGAGGAGATCGCGGCGGTCATCGGCCGCCAGACTCCGCTGCTCGCTCTGTTCGTGCCCACGCTGCTGCTGTTCGTCGTGGACGGCCTGCGGGCCGTGCGCCAGCTGTGGCCGATCGCCCTGGTCACCGGGTTCGTCTTCGCCCTGACGCAGTTCTGGTGCTCGGCCCACTTCGCCTATGAGCTCACGGATGTGGTCGCCTCGCTCGCGGGCTTCGGCGCCGCCGTGCTGATGCTGCGCTTCTGGAAGCCACGCACCCCCGACGACCAGAACTCCCAGGTGGAGAACGAGCCCCTGACGCCTCGCCGTGTCGTGCTCGCGGTACTCCCGTACATCCTGGTCATCACCATCTTCGCCATCGCCAAGCTCGAAGTCGGCGCGATCGACATACCGAAGCTTCTCGGCCGATTCGGCATCGCACTCGAATGGCCCGGCCTCTACGGCAATCTGCTGGCACCAAGCGGCGACCCTTCCACGAGCGCGATCTACAAGCTGGATGTCCTGGGCAACCCAGGTACCCTGCTGATCATCACGGGCATTCTGGTGACGCTGTTCTACCGTTACGCCAAGGACGTCGACCACTATCCGATGAGCGCCGCGATGGCCGTCACCGCGGCCGGGCGCACTCTGAAGAACATGCGGGTCGCCATCATGACCGTTGCCACGGTTCTCTCGCTGAGCTACGTGATGAACCAATCGGGCCAGACCGTTGCCATCGGCACCTGGCTGGCGACGGCGGGCGGACTCTTCGCCCTGCTCTCCCCGATCCTCGGCTGGCTCGGCACCGCGGTGACCGGCTCCGACACCTCCGCCAACGCCCTCTTCGCCAACCTCCAGCAGGCGGCCGGACAGGCGGCCGGGATCGATCCGAACCTGCTTGTCGCGGCGAACACCTCCGGCGGCGTGGTGGCCAAGCTGGTCAGCCCGCAGAACCTGACCATCGCCGCCACCGCGGTCGGGATGCCCGGAACGGAGCGCATCCTGCTGCGCAAGGTCGCGGGATACAGCGTGGGATTGCTGACCTTCCTGTGCATCCTGGTCTATCTGCAGTCCCTGCCGGTGCTCTCCTGGATGCTGCCGTAACGCACACCATGCGAAGGGGGCTGGTGCGCTGCGCACTGGCCCCCTCGTGCTGCGGCGGGCACGCTACCGCTCCCCGATGTGCCCGTCGCCGGCACGTCCATCGTTCCCGCGCCCGCCATCGTGACTCTCATCGACCAGAGTGCCGTGGAACCCCCGGATATGAATCTCGACCAGGTCCGCCGCCGCCTCGCCGCGACCGGCGCGGACCAGCCTCAGCAGTTCCGTGTGCTGGGCGTTGAGACTGGCGGTGGTGGCCGGCCAGTCCTCCGTTACCTCCAGTGCCCGCAGGATCAGGGGGCGCACGGACTCGCGCACTGCAGACGTGAGGGTCGAGGTGAGTGCGTTGCCCGAACTGTTGGCCACCTGGACATGGAACCTGGTGTCCAGATCATTGAACTCGGGGGCCTCGACGCCCGGTTGCTTCATGCGGGTGAGCAGGGACTCCGCCTCGTCGAGATCCGCCGGCGCGGCATGCCGCGCGGCGGCGTCGAAGCTGGAACGTTCCAGCGCGACCCGGGCCTCCAGCACATCGTGCAGGCTGTAACTGCCCAGGGCGAAATGCAGACGCAGCAGCCGGCCCAGCGCATCGTCCGGGTTGCGGACGATCCGCGCTCCCGAGTCCGGGCCCCGGCCGGGCTGTGCGACCAGCACACCGATCGTCTCAAGCACCCGAAGCGCTTCCCGCAGCGCGGAACGGCTCACCCCGAAGACCGGTGCGAGCTCCCGCTCGGGCGGCAGCCGGTCGCCCGCCCTGAGTTTTCCCGCGAACACCTGCTCCTCGATGCTCTGGAGCACCAGCTCATGTGTCCGGGACTGCCGTACGGGTTGCCACTCGACGGGCATCCGCTACTCCCTGTTCCAGCCGATACGCATGGTCCGACTATGTCACACACGCCATGTGGTCGGACCAAAGCCGGGAGGGAGCGGTGGCGGAGATGCTGTCGGGGTGCGTGCCTTCAGGGTGCGTACCGGTTTCCGGAGCCACTGCGGCCACGACCGCGGCGCTCCGGGTCGAAGAGCTGGCCGGCGACGCCGGCCGCCACCAGACCGGCGGCGATGAGCAGGCCGTGCCCGACCGCGATACCGAACCCCATCGCGACCAGTCCCACGACGAGCCACAGCCATGCGTGGTACGAGCGCGATACGCACCGGGCAGGACCCATGTTCCCACCGGCCTCGGAGTCCGCGAGGGCCGGACCCTCGTACCGGAGGGGGTTCTCGATGTCGCGCAGTCGGTCGTGGTGGGGCATGGTGTGTCTCCTTCCCCATCCGGGACCGCTGGGTACCAAACCCCCATCCTGGCCCAAACGGCTGAGGAAAACATCGGGGTCACCACCCATGTACGGCGGCGGTGACCGCGTACACGAGGGGCAGCGGGCGAGCGGGGAAAACCGCCTGACGGCATATACCGGCCCGTACCGGCCATAGTGGAGGCAAGCGAGCATCCCGCCTGCCCCAGTCCACGTACGCACACACCCGCACCCACACACCCCACGCACCTACGGAAGGAGGTCGGCGGCCGTGTCCCTGTTCTGGCGGATCTTCCTGCTCAACGCCGCCGTGCTGGTCGCCGCCGGTGTCCTCCTGCTGCTCGGCCCGGTCACGATCTCCACGCCCGTGCTGTTCACGGAGGCGCTCATCCTGGCCGGGGGAATGGTCTCGATGCTGGCCGCCGACGCGGTGCTGCTCAGACTGGGGCTCGCCCCGTTGCAGCGTGTCACACGGGCGATGAGGACCATCGATCTGCTGCGCCCGGGACCGCGCCCCGAGGTGGCGGGACACGGCGAGATCGCCGACCTGATCACGACGTTCAACACGATGCTGGACCGGCTGGAGGCGGAACGCGCGGCCAGCAGTTCCCGGGCCCTCTCCGCCCAGGAGGCCGAACGGCGCAGGATCGCCCGGGAGCTCCACGACGAGGTCGGCCAGACCCTGACCGCGGTCCTGCTGGAGCTGAAACGGGTCGCGGGCCAGGCGCCCGCCCCGCTCCGGGACGAACTGGTCCACGTCCAGGAGATCACCCGGGACAGCCTGGACGAGATCCGCCGGATAGCCCGCCGGCTGCGGCCGGGAGTGCTGGAGGAGCTGGGGCTGGTCAGCGCCCTCACGGCACTGGTCGCCGAGACGCCCACCCCGGACGGGCTGACGGTCACCCGGCTGATGGGGAAGGACCTCCCCGAACTGGGCGCCGAGGCGGAACTCGTCGTCTACCGCATCACTCAGGAGGCCCTGACCAACGCGGTCCGGCACGCCGGGGCCACCCGGCTCGAACTCTCCCTGCGCCGCATCCCCGACGGCGTGGAACTGCGCATCCGCGACAACGGCCGGGGGCCCGGAGGGGCCCCCGAAGGCGCGGGCCTGCGCGGTATGCGCGAACGCGCCCTGCTCATCGACGCCGCCCTCACCGTGGAAAGCGGTCCGTGGGGCGGCACCGACGTACGCCTCGAAGTGCCCGTCCCGAACGGAAGTGTCTGACCATGCACGACCCGGCACTCAGCGACCCCGAGCCCGCCAGGACCCGCATCCTGCTCGCCGACGACCACGCCCTGGTGCGCCGGGGCGTACGGCTCATCCTCGACAGCGAACCGGACCTCCAGGTCGTCGCCGAGGCGGGCGACGGAGCGGAGGCGATCGAGATGGCCCGCGCCGAACTGCCCGACCTGGCCATCCTCGATATCGCCATGCCGCGTCTCACCGGCATCCAGGCGGCCAGGGAACTGTCCCGGGTGCAGCCGGGCCTGCGCATCCTCATGCTGACGATGTATGACAACGAGCAGTATTTCTTCGAGGCGCTCAAGGCCGGCGCCGCGGGCTACGTACTGAAGTCCGCCGCCGACCGGGATCTGGTGGAGGCGTGCCGGGCCGCGATGCGCGACGAACCGTTCCTCTACCCCGGTACGGTCACCAGGCTCATCCGCAACTATCTCGACCGGGTCAGGCAGGGCGGTGACCTCCCGGCCAGGACGATCACCGAACGCGAGGAGGAGATCCTCAAGTTGGTCGCCGAGGGCCACTCGTCGAAGGAGATCGGCGAGCTCCTGTTCATCAGCGTCAAAACGGTCGAACGGCACCGGGCCAATCTGCTGCAGAAGCTGGGCCTGCGCGACCGGCTGGAGCTCACCCGTTACGCGATCCGGGCGGGACTGATCGAACCGTAAACGCACCGGGCGTTTCATCTGATTCTCACGCAGTACGCCTACGGTGCTGACGTGACGCAGATGACCCCGCCCGGCTGGCACACAGACCCCGGGTACTCAGGAATCGGCCCCGTCCAGGAACGCTGGTGGGACGGAACCCGGTGGACCGACCAGCTCCGCGTACCTCCGGCGACGCTCCGGCGCCGCCGCCGCATACAGATCGCCGCAGGGGCGGCCGTCGGCATCGTGGTGGCCGCCGCCGTGGCAGGCGGCGTGTATCTGACGCAGGACGGCTCCGGCACCGGCACGGTTACCGCGGCGACCGCGCCGTCCGGTGCGCCGTCCACCGCGCCTTCGACCAGGCCGGACCGCCCCGGCGCGCCGGACGGCGGCGACCGCAGGGGCCCCGGCGGCCGGGAGATTCCCCGGGCCGAGGACGGATACGCCACCGACATGGCCAGCGGGATCAGCATTCCCGTACCGGACGGCTGGACGGGCCGCTCGGGCCCGGTCGGCGCGGGGATCACCACCGGTGAGTACGCCTGCCCAGGGGACACGGGCCAGACGTGCGTGCGCGGAGGGGTGTTCTCGGCCCCGGCAGTGGCGCTGAAGCTCAACGCGACCACGGCCAAGGCGGCGGCGGAGAAGGACATCTCGGCCAACGCGAAGGAGTCGTACGGCGGGCAGATCTACGGCGGCATCACCTCGCACAAGGTGCTCAGGTCCGAGGCGGTCACCGTGGCCGGCCAGAAGGGCCACCTGGTGCGCTGGAAGGTGGTGACGAAGAGGGGCGACGACGGATACGTCGAATCCCTCGCCTTCCCGTCCCCCGGCTCTGCGAAGATGCTGGTGGTCATGCGGTCAGGCTTCGACATCAACGCCAAGGCGCCGAAGCTGTCGGTCCTGGACTCCATCACCAAGGGCATCAAGGCGGCCCCGGGAGGCGGCATCGGCCAGCGCGCCTGACGACCGGGCACGACGATCCGCGGGACCGCGTAATGCTGTGGTTCACTGCTCCCGTGGCCGCAGAACCGGAGACCCTGTCCTTCGAATCCGCCGAGGCCTTCGAAGCCTGGCTCGCCCGGAACCACGATTCCTCGCCCGGAATCTGGCTGAAGCTCAGGAAAAAGACCCGCGGAGTCGTCGCGCTGGACTACGCCCAGGCCCTCGACGTGGCGCTGTGCTACGGCTGGATCGACGGGCAGAAGGCGGCGCTGGACGAGACCTTCTGGCTGCAACGGTTCACACCCCGCAGGGCTAGGAGCAGGTGGTCCAGGATCAACCGCGACAAGGTGGCGGCCCTGACAGAGCAGGGCCGCATGCGCCCGCCGGGCCTGGCCGAGGTCGAGCGCGCCAAGGCGGACGGCCGCTGGGAGGCGGCATACGCCGGCGCGAGAACGGCCGAGGTGCCGCAGGACCTGGCCGAGGCCCTCGCGGCGAACCCGGCGGCCGCCGAATTCTTCGAGAAACTCGACAAGCAGAACCGATACGCGATTCTGTACCGCATCCAGGACGCCAAGAAGCCCGAGACCCGGGCACGGCGCATCGAGACGTACGTGACGATGCTGTCGCGCGGCGAAAAGATCCACCCCTGAGGACCTGGCCGGTAGGTTGAGCGAATGCCGACACCACCTGTGATCCTCTTGTTGTCCGGGAGCCTACGGGCCGGTTCCTCCAACGCGTCTGTGCTGCGCACGGCACAGACCGTGGCGCCACCGCATGTTCGTACGGTCCTGTACGACGGCCTGGCGAGGCTCCCGCACTTCAATCCCGACGACGACACCGATCCGCTCCCGGCTCCGGTTGCCGAGTTGCGCGCCGCGATCGCCGAGGCGACCGCGGTCCTGATCTGCACCCCGGAGTACGCGGGCACGCTGCCGGGCTCGTTCAAGAACCTGCTGGACTGGACGGTCGGCGGCACGGAGATCTCCGACAAGCCGGTGGCCTGGGTGAACGCGGCTGCCCCCGGCCGCGGCCAGGGCGCGGAGGCCACCTTGCGAACAGTGCTCGGCTACACCGGCGCCACCATCGTGGAGGAGGCGTGCGCGAGGATCCCGGTGACCAACGGGATGACTGACGCAGACGGAGTAATCACCGACCCAGCGGCCCGCGACCACATCAACCATGCACTGGCGCTGCTGGCAGATCCTCAGGAACCGGTATGAGGGCACCCGCCCACAGGGAGAAGGTCAGTCCAGGTCCGGCCAGTTCAGGAAGTTTTCCACGGTGGCGCGGTCGCCCTCGCTCCGCAGGTCGTCCAAGGGGAGGCGGCGGTGCAGGGCGAGCAGTAGGTCGCTCGCCGACCCGTGGATGTCGGCGTCCGTCTCGTACTGGCCGTCGATGAGGTGTGAGCCCGACTCTGTCAGGTCGACCAGCCAGGACTCACCCTCGGCGGCATGCAGGCCGATCCGGGCCGGATGGTGCGGCCATGGACCGGCGGTGCCATGGCTGACACCGATGAACTCGGCGATGCCGTCGAGTGCGACCACCGTCGGGACGGGCTGGGGGGTTCGGGTGGCCAGTTGGGCGTCGAAGGCGTGGACGGCGGCCTCCTGGACCTGATGGCGCGCCACGGCACCACTTGTCATCGGGACGCCGGAGTCGCCCCACCAGGTCCAGCAGCCGACCGAGGGACCTGCGGCTCGCAGGGCAGCGATCAGTTCCTGGGTGGCCGCGGCTGAACGGGTCAGCAGATCGGCCGAGTACGTGTCATCGGCCGGTGCCACGGCCGGACGCTTCTCGCTGGGACCGGCCGCGACCGCAGCTGCCCAGAACCGGTGCACCTTGGTGAGGTGCTCGACGAGGTCGCGGAGCGACCAGTCGGGGCAACTGGGCACGCGGACATGCAGATCGGAGGAGCCCGCGACGCTGCTGCGCAGGGCTGCGGCTCGGTCCTGGACGAGTGCCAACAGGTC
>DATCWZ010000492.1:0-2769 GCA_036566065.1 Streptomyces sp.
GCCTCAGCCAGCGTGGCCACCAGCAGCGCGGCGGACGTGGCGCCGGGGTCCTGGTGCCCCTTGCTGCGCTCCCCGAGATAACTCGCCCTGCCCTTGCGGGCCTGCAATGGCACGGTGGCCAGCGCACCGGCGTTCGCCGCGTCCCGTGCCGCGCCGAACGACGAACCCAGCGCGTCGACGGCGGGCAGCAGCGCGTCCAGCATCGTCTTGTCCCCTGCCTGCGCCCCGCCGAGCTGCCCCACAGCCGCCACACCCGCGCCGAACGCCTCGGCGAGCTGCTCGGGGGTCACCTCTCCGGCATCGCCCAGCGCCTTCCCCGTACGCCGCAGCAAGGTCCCGTACAACGGTCCGGAGGCGCCGCCCACGGACGAGATCAGATGCCGTCCCGCGAGCGTCAGCACGGCCCCCGGCGTGCCGGGGGCGTCCTTCTCCAGGGCCGCTTCCACCGCGGTGAAACCGCGCTGCATGTTGATCCCGTGATCGGCGTCCCCGATGGCGGAGTCGAGCTCCGTCAGACGGCTCGCCTCGCGGTTGACGGCGGCCCCCATGAGGGCCATCCAGCGGCGGAAGAAGTCGGTGTCGAGCACATGATCTCCTGTTCCTCACATACGTCGGGCAGGGATGCGCCGGTGGTTCACATGCCCCAGCGAAGCCCGGGCGTCCGGACAGGGGCGTCCCAGAGCCGCAGCATCTCCTCGTCCACCTGGCACACCGTGACCGAACAGCCGGCCATGTCGAGCGACGTCACATAGTTCCCGACCAGCGTGCGGACGACGGACACATGGCGTTCCGCCAGCACACGATGCACCTCGGCGGTGAACCCGTACAGCTCCAGCAGTGGTGTGGCACCCATCCCGTTGACCAGGACCAGCACGGGACCGTTGGGCTTCAGGTCCTCCAGCACCGCGTGCAGGACGAAGTCCGCGATCTCCCCGGACGTCATCATCGGACGCCGCTCACGGCCCGGCTCCCCGTGGATCCCGATGCCCAGCTCCAGCTCACCGGACGGCAGATCGAAGGTCGGACTGCCCTTCGCGGGCGTGGTCACGGCGCTGAGCGCCACCCCGAAGGTCCGCGACGACTCGTTGACCTGCCGGGCGACGGCCTCCACCCGCTCCAGCGGCGCGCCCTCGTCGGCGAGGGCGCCGGCGATCTTCTCGACGAACAGCGTGGCGCCCGTGCCCCGGCGCCCCGCCGTGAACGTGCTGTCGGTCACCGCCACGTCGTCATTGACGACGACCTGGGCGACCCGCACGCCCTCCTCCTCGGCGAGTTCGGCCGCCATCTCGAAGTTCAGGACGTCACCGGTGTAGTTCTTGACGACGAACAGCACCCCGGCCCCGCTGTCCACGGCGGCGGCGGCCCGCAGCATCTGATCCGGCACGGGAGAGGTGAAGACCTCACCGGCGCATGCGGCGGACAGCATGCCGGGGCCGACGAAGCCCGCGTGCAGCGGCTCGTGCCCTGAGCCGCCGCCCGAGACGAGCCCCACCTTCCCGGCCACCGGCGCGTCACGCCGTACGACCACACGGTTCTCGACGTCCACGGTGAGATCGCTGTGGGCGGCGGCCATACCACGAAGGCCGTCCGCGACGACGGTCTCCGGCACATTGATGAGCATCCTCAACGGTTCCTCCTGGGAACGTTCACGGGGTCGTTGCCCCCGGCGGGGCGGGTGCTGAAGCGGCGCGTCGAAGGCTACGCACAGATCCGGTGAGCGCGGGGGAGCCTCGCCCCGTGCTGCTCCGAGAGCATGACGACGGAGGGGGCGGGGCGGCCCGTCGAAGCGTCCATCCGTGTCCGACGGGCCTGCCGCGGCACGCGGGCGTGTGCTTACGGCTTGCGTCCCACGGCCACGTAACCCGCGCTCACGATGTCCTCCTGGCCCGGGACCGGTTCCCCCAGCTCCGGATGCCACGCCTCGCCGGCCACGATGCCGGGCTCGACGATGTCGAGTCCCTTGAAGAACCGCGCGAACTCATCGCGGCTGCGCGGCGCCAGGGTCAGGGTGTTGGCCTTGTACATCTCGTCGACCTTGCGCGCCTGCTCCGGGTGGAAGTCGGCGGTGAGGTGCGAGATCACCAGATGGCTGCCCGGTGCCAGTACGGCGGTCAGCCGCTCCACCAGTTCGTAGGCGCCGTCCTCGTCACTCACGAAGTGCGGCAGCGCGATCAGCGAAAGAGCCACCGGCTCGCTGAAATCCGGCGTCTTGCCCGCGCGTTCGAGGATGGCGTTCACATCGCGGGCATCGGCCTGTACGTAGTCGATGGCGCCCTCCGGAGTGCCGTTCAGCAGAGCCTCGGCGTGAGCCAGGACGATCGGGTCGCTGTCGCAGTAGACGACGCGCGTGGCGGGCGCGGCCCGCTGGGCCACCTGGTGCAGATTCGGCTCGGTGGGTATCCCCGTACAAAGCGACGGGTGATCAGTTCCCCACCACCATAGGCAATTTGGGCCCGGAAGGTGCCGGGAAAAAGGCAGCTCCGCGGGCCTGGGAATGGAACTGCTTACGCGGTGTCATACGCGGATGAATACGGAGAAATCACCCCTGGTACGTATACGTCATTGCTTTCCGTACCGTTATGGCCATGGGGTCTGCTCGCATGAGACCGATTGAATGATCAAAAGGGCAGGGAGCTAGCATATGAGCACCGCCTAGCTCGAAAGATGAACCTGTGACTGTCAACGAAGACGCGTTCACCGATTGGAAGAACCGCGAGGAGATCGCGGAGTCGATGATCCCGATCATCGGGAAGCTGTGCCGGGAGCGTG
>DATCWZ010000841.1:0-3125 GCA_036566065.1 Streptomyces sp.
CCGGCCCGCCGGTCCGGTCCGCCTCGCCGTGCTCGACCTGGCCATGCCGCGTGACGTCGACGGCGCGGCCCACCGTATCGACGGGGTGCGCCTCGTCGACATCGAGTCGCTCGCCGAGTCCTCGGCCGACGCGCCGATGGCCGCCGACGTGGACCAGGTGCGCACCATCGTCGTCGATGAGGTCGCCGCCTTCGGCGCCGCCCAGCGCGCCGCCCGTATCACCCCGACCGTCGTCGCCCTGCGCACCATGGCCGCCGATGTGGTGGCCGGCGAGATCGCGCGGCTCGACGGACGCCTCCCAGACCTGGACGAGAAGCAGCGCGCCGAGATCACCCAGACCGTGCGCCGTGTCGTCGACAAGCTCCTGCACGCGCCCACCGTGCGGGTCAAACAGCTCGCCAGCGAGCCCGGCGGCGCCGGGTACGCCGATGCGCTGCGTGAACTCTTCGACCTGGACCCGCAGACGGTCGCCGCCGTCTCCCGGGCAGACCTGAACGACCCGAATAGAGGGCGGTCATGACCGACAACTCACCCCTGGGCGGGGAGACCACCACGCCGCTGCGGCTCGGCACCCGGCGCAGCAAGCTCGCCATGGCGCAGTCCGGGATGGTCGCCGAGGCGGTCCGTGAGGTGACCGGGCGCGCCGTCGAGCTCGTCGAGATCACCACGTACGGAGACACCTCCAGGGAGCATCTGGCGCAGATCGGCGGGACCGGTGTGTTCGTCGCCGCCCTGCGCGATGCGCTGCTGCGCGGTGAGGTGGACCTGGCCGTCCACTCCCTGAAGGACCTGCCGACCGCCCAGCCCGACGGCCTCGTCCTGGCCGCCGTGCCGAAGCGCGAGGACCCGCGCGACGTCCTGGTGGCGCGGGACGGGCTGACCTTCGCCGGGCTGCCGGACGGTGCCCGCATCGGCACCGGCTCGGCGCGCCGGACGGCGCAGCTCAACGCGTACGCCCGGTCGCACGGCCTCGGCATCGAGACCGTCCCGATCCGGGGCAACGTCGATACGCGTATCGGTTTCGTACGAAGCGGGGAGCTGGACGCGGTGGTACTCGCCGCGGCCGGTCTCAGCCGTCTCGGCAGGCTCGGCGATGTGGCCGCTTTCCTTCCGGTCGACACCGTCCTGCCCGCTCCCGGCCAGGGAGCACTGGCGGTCGAATGCGCTGCGAGCAGCGCGGACCTCGCCGCAGCGCTCGCGAAACTCGACGACCCGCACACCCGGATCGCCGTGACCGCCGAGCGCGCCCTGCTCGCGGCCCTGGAGGCCGGCTGCACCGCACCCGTCGGTGCGCTGGCCGATTTCCTGGCCGACGGCCAGACTGTCAACGAACTGCGCCTGCGCGGTGTCGTCGGTTCCACCGACGGTTCCTCGCTGGTACAGATGTCCATCACCGGTTCCGTCCCCACGTCGCACGACGACGCGGTGGCACTCGGCCGCGAACTCGCGTCCGAGATGCTCGCCAAGGGTGCGGCCGGTCTTATGGGGGAGCGAGCACTGTGAGCCCCACCGGCCCCGTCCCATCCGAGTTCCCGGTCCTGTCCCCAGGGCACGTCACCTTCCTCGGTGCCGGTCCCGGCGACCCGGGACTGCTGACTCTGCGCGCTGTCGAGGCGCTTGCGAGCGCGGACGTCCTTGTAGCCGAACCGGACGTTCTCGACGTCGTTCGCTGCCATGCGCGGGCAGGGGTAAGCATCCCCGAGCTGACGGTTGTTGACGCGGCGTCAACAGCCGTCGGTGTACCCGTTCTCAGGGACGCGGCCAATCTTGTCATGGAGGCAGCGAAGGGCGGCAGGCGGGTGGTCCGTGCCGTCGCGGGCGACCCGGGCCTGGACGGTGACGCGAGCGCGGAGATGCTCGCCTGCGCCGCCGCGGGCGTCCCGTTCGAGGTGGTGCCGGGCGTGGCGAACGCCGTCGGCGTGTCCGCGTACGCCGGTGTGCCGCTGCGGGACGCGCAGGGCGCCGATGTGCGCTTCGTCGACGCGAGCACCGCGTCGGACCGCTGCTGGGGCGAGGTCGGCGCCAGCGATGCGACGGCCGTCGTGTCCACCACGCTCGACTCGGTGGCGTCGGCCGCCGGTGAGCTGGTCTCGGCGGGCCGCAAGCCGGACACCCCGCTGACCGTGACGGTCGCCGGGACGACGACCCGCCAGCGCACCTGGACGGCGACGCTCGGCACGATCGCCCAGGTGCTGAAGCAGGCCAAGGTCCTGCCCTCGCCGGACGGGCACCAGCCGGTCATAGCCGTGGTCGGGGAGCGCGGCTCCGCCGCCCAGCGTGACCAGCTCTCGTGGTTCGAGTCCAAGCCGCTGTTCGGCTGGAAGGTGCTCGTGCCGCGCACCAGGGAACAGGCGGCCTCGCTCTCCGACCAGCTTCGTTCGTACGGTGCCGTGCCGCACGAGGTCCCGACGATCGCCGTCGAGCCGCCGCGTACGCCGCAGCAGATGGAGCGCGCGGTCAAGGGCCTGGTCACGGGGCGCTACGAGTGGATCGCCTTCACGTCGGTCAACGCGGTCAAGGCGGTCCGGGAGAAGTTCGAGGAGTACGGGCTCGACGCCCGTGCCTTCGCCGGGATCAAGGTCGCGGCCGTCGGTGAGCAGACGGGGCGCGCGCTGGTCGACTTCGGGGTGAAGCCGGATCTGGTGCCCTCGGGTGAGCAGTCCGCCGCCGGGCTCCTGGAGGACTGGCCGCCGTACGACCCGGTCTTCGACCCGATCGACCGGGTGTTCCTGCCGCGTGCCGACATCGCCACGGAGACGCTGGTCGCCGGTCTCATCGAGCTGGGCTGGGAGGTCGACGACGTCACCGCCTACCGGACGGTCCGCGCCTCGCCGCCGCCCGCCGAGACCCGTGAGGCCATCAAGGGCGGCGGTTTCGACGCGGTGCTGTTCACCTCGTCATCGACCGTACGCAACCTCGTCGGCATCGCGGGCAAGCCGCACAACGTGACCGTGATCGCGTGTATCGGCCCGGCCACCGCGAAGACCGCCGAGGAGCACGGCCTGCGGGTCGATGTGCTCTCCCCGGAGCCCTCCGTGCACAAGCTGGCCGAGGCGCTCGCCGCGTTCGGCGCGCGCCGGCGGGACGCGGCCAAGGAGGCCGGTGACCCGGTGACCCGGCCGAGC
>DATCWZ010000595.1:0-16543 GCA_036566065.1 Streptomyces sp.
GCGCGGACGGCCCGGAACCCGAGCCGCTGACGATCGCCTGCTCGGCGTGTCTCGCCGACCCCGGCGAGCCCTGCCACGCCACCAGCACCAACGAACCGCGTCTCCACCCGCACCGGCTTCGCGCCCTGGGTGCGGCCGAGACGCTTCGCCGATGCCCCGATTGTGGTGGGCGCGGGTGGAGAGAGACCAGACGGGAGGACCGTTGAGCGAGGACATCGACGACATGCCCGAGCCGTTGGACATGGGCGGCGAATTCCACTTCCTGGCAGGCCACAACTACTCCGACGACGAATGGACGGTGGAGCTACCGCACCAGTGCGGGCCGTGGACGATCGGCGACGGGGAGCGGCCCGGCATGGTGGCGCTGAGCGTGGAGCGGTTCATCACCGAAGCGCAGGCCGCCCTGGGCAAGTTCCGCACGATGACCACCTACCGTGGGTCGCGGCCACCGCATGAGGCACCGTCTAGCGCTGTGCCGGTCTACTGCCCGCTGGGCTGCGCGTGGGGGCAGATCTGGGACACCGTGGAGGAGGCGCATGCGGAGGGCCTGGCGCATGTGCGTCACGATCACGGCGAGGCGGACCCGGAGGCCGCGATCGCGGCCGCGTGGCTCAAGGCCAAGGCGGCGCGCGTGGAAGAGCAGTCGTGGTGAGCACCGAAACCGACACCATCGTGAAGACGGTGGCCGCGACCCTGCGAGTGGCAGCCGGGCTCGACACCGACCACCAGCCAGCTCTACCCGAGGAGGATGCGTGAGCACCGAGACGCTGACGGATCGTCTCCGTAGGGCTATCCAGACTCGGCGTGCCCTCGCCGAGCAGGCGTCCGGCCCGAACTGGACGGTGACCGTGCGGCACGTGCAGACGCCGGACGGCGGCGGCGCAGAGCTTGCCACCCTGCGGGACTCCGACCACGGCGAGGATCTGGTGACCGTCCAGTTCGGGCAGCCGGGTCTGCGAGACGACGACCTACACCACGCCGCCGCCAACGACCCGCAGCAGATCCTCAAGGACTGCGACGCTCACCTGAAGATCCTTGACAAGGTGCTGTCTGATGTCGAGCACTTGGACTCGGTGGTCGAAGGCGAGTTCGGCGGTCACAGTGACGTTGCTGGGCTGCTGGTGAAGACGCTCGCCGAGGCGTACGGCCTCGCCGAGGGGGACGGATGACCGCCGAGTGCGTGGTCCGGCTCGGCGGCGGACAATGAGCGGCATGAACGAGGAGCCCATCCTCTTCCTGGACTTCGGCCACTCCTACCAGACCACCGACGGCGGCCCGTTCCTGGTCGACGCCGCCTGGCAAGAAATGTTCGGCGACCTGTTCGCGGTCAGCGGCCCGCGCAGCTACGCGGTGACCCACCCCGACCACCCCGGCGAGATCGGCGAGGTGACCGGCATCGAGATGGACCCGAGCGAAGGATTCAGCGACTCCTAGAACGTCCGTTCCCACTCCGGAAATGATCTAGGACGGGCACGGGCAGCAACCATTTCCCGATCGGAAACAGTTCGGCGGCCCGAGGCTACCCACCCGCGTAACCTCGCCGACCTGCACAAACACGGCACCTAACGATTGAAAAAGGAGTCCCGATGAACGACTACGCGCACCTCGCCGCGGCCTTGTCCTCGAAGCCGGCCGCGGTCCCCGACGGCCAGGCGGTGGTGCTGTTGACCGTCGGGGACGTCGCGGAGCTGGTGACGGCCCGGCATCCGGCCGGCTCGCCGCTGCGTGTGCCGGCGGCCCGTGTCGCCGGGCAGACGGGGCTTCCGGTGGGTGAGCTGCCGGGCCGTCGTTTCGCCGTCGCGCACCTGTCCGATTCGGACGCGGACGGGTTCACCCTGCTCGACGACCCACGTCTGTAGGTCAGGCCGTCTTGCGGGGGCGGCCTGGCTTGCCGGTCCACGTCCGCGCGAACTCCATCACGTCGTCCAGTGCGAACACGGGGCCGGTGGCGAGCCGTGCGACGGGGGCGGGGAAGCCGGGCGTGTCTTCGGCGATCTCCCGTGCCCGCTGCCGTGACAGCGGCTTCCGCGCGCCTTTGGTGTGGCCGAGGATGGCCGCGATCTCGATGTAGCCGACGACGGCCGGGAGAACGAACGCGAGTTCTTTGCCGGGGCGCGCGGCGGCAACGCCGATGAACGGGAGTGTCTCGCCGAGGGTGTCGCGGGATGCGGCGGCGAAGGCGCGGGCCGCGTTCTGGGCGGCGGCCTTGCGGTTGTCGGCCTCGACGGTGAAGCCGCACACCATGGCGCCGGTCTCGGCGTTGTCGAGCGTGGCGGCGTCGAGCGCGGCGTCGAGCCGGCCGCGCTGGTCGTCGGTAAGCGGGTTGAACGTCACGCTGGTGACCTGGACGCTCCACTGGGTCATGATGGGTTGAGTCCTTCCTTGTCGCCGTCGAACGGTCAGGATGGGTGGCCGGGGCCGCGTGTGGGCGCGGCCCCCGGTTTTTACTTCCCGGGCGGGAAGTCCAGCCCGGCTCCTCGGAGGGCTCCGATCAGCCGCATCCATTCGCGCCCGGTGTGCGGGGTGTGCGAGGTGGTGACGGTGATCGGTCCCCTGCGGAAGAACCACACGCCGTGCTCGTTCTGCCAGACCTTGAAGCCCTGGCGGACGGCCGCTGCGATGAGCTGGTCCATCCTGTCTGCCATTGATTGTCACCTCCTTTCCTTGTCGCCGTCAAGGCTTATCTTCCTGCAAAAAGGCCGTCGATGACAAGGGTTTTGAAGGTTGAGGTCAGGCGACTTCGCGAGGAAAAAAGGTTGTCAGTGACGGTGATTTTCTGTCATAATAGACATGTCGGCAAGGGGGGTCGGAGCCCCGAACCGGCGGCCAATTGACAACTCCACAGAGGAGAAACCAATGGAGTACCCGAGCTTCGGGCAGCTTCTGGACCTGATCAGCGAGCAGTTCGCGCTGATCCTCAAGGTCCTCGGACGGTGCGGCATCCAGCTCCCCGCAGCTGACCTCGCCCACCCGGAAATCATGAAGGCGGCGGTGGTCCGGTCCATCACCCACCTGAGCGCCACTCCCATCCCCGAAGAGGCCAAGGTCATGATCGTCACCGCGATCGTGAAATGGCTCATGGCCACGGAGAACCTGGCCCGGCTCCTGTCGGACCCCGAGTGGTGGCGGGCGGTAGGCACCGAAGCCCTGCTCATGGAAGCGGGCGCGCTCGCCTTGATGGCGAGCGAAGAGCTCGACAAGCGGGACCTGTCCAACTAGCCGAAACGGCCCCCGGCACCCAGCCGGGGGCCCCACCCCACACGGCGGGGCCGCAAACCCTGCCGGAGACCACCCCACCGAAGGGAAACACCATGCCCGCCGCTCCCGGGGCGCTGCTCCTCACCTCAGACGCCCAGATCGTCGAGATCGACCTCCCGGCCGACACCGGCAACCGTCTCGCTGTCATGTACGCCGTGATGCGCTGCACCGCCGTCAACGTGGTCGCACTCACCGACCAGCTCGACATGTGGATCGACGACGAAGGCCTCTACAACCACCCCGTCAACCCGTGGGCGACCGCCCTCGCACGCCGCTACGGCTCACCTGGCAGGCCTACCACGGGCCGGTGCTGCTGACCGGCGGCCCGAACGCCAGCGGCGACACGATGCCGCTGAACCTCGACAAGCTGCGCGCCCTGTTCGCCGCCATCGGCGACATCGCAAGCTGACCGCGACGGTGCCCCGGCCTCCCAAGGGCCGGGGCACCCCCAGCCCCGAAACGGAAAAGGCCGGCGAGGGCCGGGCCGAAGCCCGCCACACCCGTGGGTGTGGCCGCAAAACCCTCACCGGCCAGACCACCCCGGCCCGGCGGGGCGGACGCCGAAACGTCACAGTCGGAGACCCTGCCAGGCGGCCAGTCGACATCCCCCCAAGAGGGAACGCCTACCCATCGTAGGCGTCCGCGGATCGGGCGGGGACCGGTCGGCGGGTGATCGTCTACGCTGGTGGGCGGCCCCCGGCTCGCACCCGCAGAGGCCGCCCACCGATCAACCTTCCGCCGCCTCCCGAACAGCGTACGACCTGCGGGGAGGCCGGATATGCCGTATCACGTCCACTCAGATCCGAACGCCGATGACGGCTACTGGCGGGATCACGAGCGTGAATGCGCCCGGGGGGAGCATTGCGCCGACCCCCGCCTGGAAACCGTCGACGGCAAGACGCTACGGTTCGGCGCCTGGACGCCCCGCGCGTTCTGCGACGCGTGCCGTGACCAGGTCGAACACGCTCTCCGCGGCCTGCCCGCGCTCCATGACAGGGTGCGTGACGAGATCGGCGAGACCGGTAAGGCCGCAGGGCCGAAGGTGGCGATCTCCAAGTCGGCGCCGGTGCCGATCAACCTGGCCGTCGACGAGCTGCTCCGCGACATGGCCGTGGTCGTGGTGTCGTGGCATGAGCGGGTGGCTGCGGTGGCCCGGCTGGACGACCCGGACGGCGACGTGGCCCGGGCGTGCACGGTGCTGGCGGCGCATGTGGATGTGCTGCTGGCGTTGCCTGCGGAGCCGATGATGCGGGCCATGACGATGCGGGACGCCGCCGGTCTGCCGCCGGGGACGGCGGGGCTGGTGCACGTGTCGGCGGGCTACGTGGACGCCATTCCGCTGCTGGGCGGCGCGAACGCCGGGCTGGAGGTGTTGGCCTTGCATCGCCGCGCCCGGCGGCTGCTGGGCGAAACCAGGATCCCGGCGCGGCATCTGCATGGGGTGCTGTGCCGGTGCGGCCATAAGCAGTTGTACGAGACGCTGGATGGGCACGGCCAGTGGGACGGCGCCCACTGCCGTCACTGCCGTACCGACTGGACGTTGGACGAGTACAGGGACCTGGTCGGCGAGGCGGCGGGCAGGCTCCGGCGGGCCGGGGTCCGTCGCCGTCGGCTCGTCTCGGCGCTTATGGATGATCTGGAGGCGCGCCGGGCTTGATCCTCTGGCCGGGGTCACGGCGGGGTCAAGGCCCGATCTCACAACGCGCACTGTCAAAGGATGATCACGGTGCGCGCCTAGACTCAGGTGTCGTGACCCCCCACAGGTACAGCGTCGCCGACGCCTACGACATGGTCGTGCTCCAGCCCACAACGCTCTGCAATCTGGACTGCGGCTACTGCTACCTGCCGGACCGTAAGGTGCGGCGGGACATGACCCCGGCGATCGCCGGGCGGGTCGCCGCCGACGTGGCCGTACAGGTCGGCCGCACCGAGCGTGCCCCCGTGACCGCGTTGTGGCATGGGGGTGAGCCGACCGCGACGCCACTTCCCCAGTTCGAGCGGCTGCTCGCCGAGTTCGAGCCCCTGCGCCAGTGCGGGCAGTTGGTGCACGCGATCCAGACCAACGCCACCCTCATCAACGAGGCGTGGGTGGACCTGCTCAAACGCTACGGCTTCCAGGTGTCGGTCAGCATCGACGGGCCGCCCGACCTGGACGCCGAGCGCGTCACCCGGGGGGGCCGGCCTGCCCACGACGCGATCGTGCGCGGCATCCGCCTCCTGAAGGCGGGCGGCCTTGAGGTCCGGTCGATCTGCGTCATCACCGCCGCCTCCGCGCACCGAGCGGCCGAGATCATCGGCTATCTCGACGGGCTCGGCCTGACGTCGGTGGGGATCAACCTGGAAGAAGCTGAGGGCATCAGCGTCGATCGGCCGATGCTCGACTACGCCACGGCGCGGCGGGTCTGGGCGGACGTCCTCACCTACTACCGGGACACCCCGGGCGCCCCGGACCGGTTCGGCATCCGTGAGCTCAAACTCCTCAGCCAGTTCCTGCACGACGGGCGGTCGGTGAGGCGTGACCCGCTTCCGACGGTGATGTGGAACGGCGACGTCGTGTTGCTCTCCCCGGAGCTCGCGGGCATCAAGTCGGACACGTATGGGGACTTCGTCGCCGGGAACATCCTGGATGAGTCGATCCAGTCGATCCTGGCCCGCCGGAACTCGATCCGGTATGTCGCTGAGTTCGACCAGGCCCTGGCCGCGTGCCGGGCGTCATGCTCGTACTGGAGCATGTGCTACGGCGGGTACGCATCCAACCGCTACGCGGAGACCGGCCGGCTCAATGTGACCGAGACGCGGCACTGCCGCATCACGCGGCAGGCCCTGGTGGACACCGCGCACGAGCTGGCCGACCCGGTCCGCGACGCCGGGATGCGCCGCGCGCTGGCGCCGTTGCTGTCCTCCGGCACCGGCCGGGGGCGACCCACCACCGATGGAGAGAGGTGCACGGATGGACAAGCGGATGCCTGACAGCCCCGGCGATGAGCAGGCCGAGGGGCTGTCGCTGACCGAGGCCGTGACGGCCCGGGAAGGGGTCGATGACCCTGGAACGGGCGCGACCGACTTCGACAGCTTCAGCAAGATCAAACCGTAGTGCGGGTTCGCGGGGGGCGCGACCACGGGACGGCCCCCCGCGGATCTCCCCAGATCCGACGAGGGCGGCGGCTAGACTGCCGACCTCCGATACCGACCGCGCACGCCCGGCGAGGGGCCTTCATGTCACCGACCAGCGCCATCAGATCCGTGTGGACCCCCGGCGACAACGCCGTGGAAGCCGCATCCGGGGAGGGTCGGCCGCCCTCGGTGCGGGTCGTGTCGATGCCCGCGCGGGGCCTGGCCCGGCACCGCGTGCTGCTGCTCACGCTCACCGTGGCCGCGCTCACGGTCGGGCCGGTCGGCGCCGCCTACGGCCCGCACTGGGTTCCCGCGGTCGTCCTGGTCCCCGTCCTGCTGCTCGCCGGGCTGCTGCTGCGCCCGGCCGCCGTGGTGGTCGTCGTCGTAGCCTCAGCCGTGTCGCTGTTGGTCGCCCCCCCGCCCGCCGTGCCGCTGCTCGTGGTGGTGGCCGTGGCCGCGCTCACGCTGCGTCTGGCCTACCTGCGGGGCGTGGTCGGCATCCGCGGCCTGCGCGGCGACCGGGCACTCATCGAGGTCAAGAACCGTTTGAAGGCGGCCAATCAGATCCCTACGCTGCCGCGCGGTTGGGGACGCAAAGTCGCTGTACACGCCGCGCCCGGCACCCTGTACGGGGGTGACGTGCTGCTGTCCCACCTGGACGGCGACCGGCTGCGGGTCGCCCTGGTCGACGTGGCCGGCAAGGGCGACGGCGTGGCGGCGCACGCGATGATGCTGTCGGGTGCGCTCGGCGGGCTCCTGGCCGAGGCCCCCGATTTCCTCGGCGCGGCGAATGCCTACCTGCTGCGGCGGGAGGGCGCCGGGCTGGTGACGGCCGTGCTGCTGGAGCTGGACCTGGGCAGCGGGCATTACACGGTGACCTGCGCGGGTCATCCCCCGGCCGCGCAGTACCGGGCGGGCTCGGGGTCGTGGGAGCCGTGCCCGGCGCGGGGTATCGCACTCGGCGTCGACCCGGGGGCGGTGTGGGAGCCGGTGGGCGGGCACCTGGTCAAGGGGGACGCGATCATGCTGTACACGAACGGCATGTGGGGGCCGCGGATGGATCTGGACGCGGGGATTGATCGGCTGCTCGGCGAGGCCGATACGCTGATCGCGGGCGGCGGGTTCGAACAGGTCGCGACGTTGACGCGCAGTGTCGGGACCCGTGAGGACGACGCGGCGCTCGCGGTGATCTGGCGGATTTGACGCTGACCCGGTGTCGCTGGCTGCCCGCCGTCTGCGGTTCGCAGTGGTCCGTTCTACCGAAGCGATCGGAGTACCGTTCGGAGAATCTCAGTGATCCTCGTTCCTGATTCGCTGGCGTCTGCCCCGATCGCTCGAGGTCTTACATCGCCTCCACAGGCGTTTAGCGTCTCCGGGGAACTGCCCGGCGACGTGAAGCTACGCGGCTTGCCGCTCGAGCGTCATGGCGTCGAGCAGGTTCTTCGCGGCGTTGACGTCGCGGTCGTGCTCGAGGCCGCACCCGCACGCCCATGCCCGGTCGGCCAGGGTCAGGTCGCGGTTGACGGCCCCGCAGCCGCCGCACAGTCTCGACGACGGGAACCAGCGGTCGGCCGCCCACACGGCCGACCCGTACCACTGGCTCTTGTACTCGAGTTGGCGGAAGAACTCACCGAACCCCAGATCGGCGATCGCCCTGGCGAGGGACCGGTTGGCCATCATGCCCTTGACGTGCAGCGTCTCCACGGCGATGGCCCGCTTGGATCTCGCGAGCATCGTCGTGGTCTTGTGCAGGAAGTCGGCCCGCTGGTTCGCGACCTCCAGGTGGACCCGGGCGAGATGACGCGCCGCCTTGGCCCGGTTGCTCGAGCCGCGCTCCTTACGCGACAAGGCTTTGTTCGCTCTGCGCAGTCTGCGCAGAGCGGCTTTCAGCGGCTTGGGGGCGCAGATCTCGGTGACGGTGCCGTCGTCGTCCACGATCGTGGCGAACGTCTTCACGCCCACGTCGATCCCGCACGCCGGCGCGTCGCTCGGGACCGCGCGCCGCTGGTTGATGTCCGATCGGTCGATCTCAAGCTGGAACGACACCCACCAGCGGCCCGCCTGCTCCTTGACGGTGGAGCCGATGACGCGGGCGCGGCCATCGCCGATGCGTTCGATCAGCCAGCCCATGTCCTCGAGCGTGCGGACCTTCCCGACTGCGGGCAGCGCCACCACCCGGGCGGCCTGGGGGCGGGCACGGTCGGCGTCGTAGCGGAACCTCGCCCCATGCTTGCGTTTCCGCCAGCCGGGGAACCCGACCTTGACACCCTTGCGTTTCCCGGACCGGGAATCGAAGAAGTTCTTGAACCCGGCCGAGCGGACCCGGCACGCCTCCTTCGGCACCCGAGACGACAAGCCGTCCTCGAGGTACCACGGGAACCGCGTCGGGTGCTCGATGCGCCACAGCCGCTCGAGCGCCGGAGCCGACCACGGGACCGGCGTCAGGTCTGTGTCGGGCACGCCGTAGGTCTTCTCGGCTTCCCGCTGGGAGAGTGCGGCCTTGGCCTTCTCCAAGCAGAAATTCTCCACCACCCGCGACAGGCCCGCATGCTGGGCGAGACGTGCCCGCTGCTCGAGCGTCGGCGCCAGCTCCACCCGGAAACCCTGCCGGACGGTCACGCCGCGTCCTTGGCGGCCTGGAGCGCGGCGCGTGCCCTGCGCCCCGCCGAACGTCGCCCGTACAGGCGGGCGCACAGCGAGGTGAGGACCTCGGTCATGTCCCGCACCAGATCGTCGGGCAGCTCGGTGTCGTCGATGACGACGATACGGCGGCCGGTCGCCTCGAGCGCGGCCGACAGATGCTCCAGGCCGAACCGGGCCAGCCGGTCACGGTGCTCGACCACGATCACCGACACCTGGGGGTCCCTTAGGAGCCGGGCCAGTTTCGGCCGTTTCCCGTTCAGGCCGGACCCGACCTCGGTCACCACGTCCGCGATGGTCAGCCCCATGCCGGTGGCGGCGGCGACCACCCGCCCGGCCTGCCGCTCGAGGTCGGTTTTCTGGTCGGCGGACGACACCTGGCAGTACGCCACCGTCCTGCCGTCTTGGTCGGCTGGCTGCTCGAGCACCAGGTACCGGCCGGTCGCGGTCTTGACGACGGGGACGGGCATGGTGCCGTTCTTCGCCCACTGCCAGGCGGTCTGGTAGTGCACACCGTTCCGCCTCGCCCATTCCGAAAGCTTCACACCACTAATGATCGCAGAGAAAGCCTGACGAACGCTGATGATTAAGCCAACAGCTAACACCCCCGTCATGCCGACTCAAGTTGCGCCCAATCTTCTGTCGTGGGCCAGCGATATCGAGCCGGGCACCGTCGAGCAGGCCGCCCGTGCCGCGCGCCTGCCGTTCGTCCTCTCCCATGTGGCGTTGATGCCGGACGCCCACATCGGTTTCGGGTCGACGGTCGGCAGCGTCATCCCGACCGAGGGGGCGATCATCCCGTCGGCGGTCGGGGTCGATATTGGGTGCGGCATGGTCGCGGCCGAAACCGACCTGTCCGCCGACGATCTGCCTGACAGCCTCACCGCACTGATGCCGCTGGTGGAGCAGCGCATCCCGGCCGGGGTTGGCAAGGGCCACGACGATCCGGCCGTGGACGCCGAGCTCGCCGGGCTGGGCGACCCGGACACGTCCTTCACCTCCAAGCAGGAACGCACCGTCGCCTGCCAGTTCGGCACGCTCGGGTCGGGCAACCACTTCGCCGAAGTCTGCTTGGACGAGCGGGGCCGGGTGTGGACGGTGCTGCATTCGGGGTCACGGGGCATCGGCAACCAGCTCGCGACCCGGCACATCAACGAGGCGAAGACCCTGATGAGACGGTACTTCATCACCTTAGAGGACCCGGACTTGGCCTACCTGGTGCAGGGCACACCCGAGTTCTGGTCGTACATCCGGGACATGCTGTGGGCACAGCGGTACGCGCTGGCGTCGCGGGCCCGCATGTCGCAGGTCCTCACCGCGTCGCTGTTCGCCGTCGCGGGCAAGGGCACCGTGGTGCGCACGATCAACTCTCACCACAACTTCACGCAACAGGAACACCACCACGGCCGCGACATGTGGATCACCCGCAAGGGCGCGGTGAAAGCCGACGTGGGCGACGAGGGTGTCATACCCGGGTCGATGGGCACCCGCTCCTACATCGTGCGCGGCCTCGGCAACCCGGCCTCGTACCACTCGTGTTCGCACGGCGCGGGCCGCCGCATGTCCCGCGCGGAGGCCCGGCGCCGGCTGTCGCCGGAGTCCCTGGCCGAGGTGATGGCGGGGCGGACGTGGAACGCGAACCGGGCCGCCGCCCTGGTGGATGAGCATCCGGAGGCGTACAAGGACGTGGACCAGGTGATGGCCGACCAGAAGGATCTGGTGGAGGTCCAGCACACACTTCGGCAGGTGTTCAACTACAAGGGCTGACTGGTCGCTGTCGCCGGGGGAGGGGACAATAGGTCCCATCGTGGTTGTCTCCCCTCCCCTTCTCGGCGATGTCGCGCATGTCCACCCACGGCCGGGCGGCGGTGTGCTGGTGGTGCCTTTCGTGCTGCCGCTGGAAGTGCCGGAGGATGCGCTTCACATGACGGTCGCCGAATGGCTGGGTGTGGACCGCGCCCCATCGGCTTGACCTGCCCCGATCGTATCTGCGACACTACGACCTGAGAATTGATCTTTCATGCCTCCGGACGGGTTGCCGCCGGGGGTTTTCTGCTGTCCGGGGGGTGTCATCCCGGCATGCAGACCAGCCTCGACGTGCCCGAGCCGGTCACACTGGCGGACGCCGCAGAGCGTCTCGCCCGCCCGTGGTCGACAATCAGGGATTGGCCGGCTCGGTATAAGGCCCGCAAGGTTGGTCAGGTGGGGCGGAGGGTCTACTACGACTACGGGGATTTGTCCGCGATCGACGCGTTGAAAAACCTCGGGTTGAAGATTTTGTCGACTCCGGCCGAGCGTGACGAGTGGCGGGCTGGTACCCGTCGACGCGGCCACGTCTAGATTCCCCTAGATTTTCCCAGAATGCGCCTTCCGGTGTCCCCGTGCCGGCTGGGCGTGCTGTGGCGCTGCGCGGCTCACACCCTTGCCCGGCGCCCACCACCGTGCCGGTCTCCCTCCCCGGGGGTCGCACGGTCGGCGTGCGGGGTCACCAGTCCCTCTGGCGGGGGCGTGGCTGGTGGCCCCGCGCCCACCCTTTTTGACGTGTGCGGGCCGGGCTCTGTCCACCCACGGCCGACGGCCCGCACACCCCCTTGTGCGGCCCGTCCCCGTTGTTCGGGACTCCGGGGCCGGGCCGTACCTCAACGAGTCCCGAACCGAGTCCCGAGGCCCCTTGGAGACGCCCATGTCGGCGCGCACGTCCAGCACGCCCCCAGGCACCCGCCCCCACCGCCGTCAAAGCGAGACCGGCCCGGAGCAGACCGTCATCCGCACCGAACCGGACGGCTCCCGGGTACGGCTGGATCTGCGTCAGGTCGGCTGGCACGGCCAGACTGGCGCGTTCTACTCGCTCGACGAGCACCCGACGACCAGCCCGAGCCTGAGGAGCCCCCGCGCATGACCATCAACATGGGCACGACCGGCAGTTTCGACGCCGAAGAGATCAGCCGCGACCAGGCCCGCCAGTTGGCCCGCCAGTCGGGTGCGCCCGCTGGCGACGTGCGTGGCGCGGTCGACTGGTCCGGCTGGTGGTACGCGAAGAACGACACGTTCGACAACGTGCGGGAGCTGGTCGCCGAACACGGCCCGATCCTGTTCGCGGCGGTCGGCGGGGAACTCGCCCACCATGCCATCCCCGACGCGGTGGCCTGCCCCGGCCAGGACCGGTGCATCGGGTTCAACTGCCCGAACCGGGACCACTGGGACGCCGCAGGGATCAAGGACCGGGTGACGCAGCCCCGGAAGACGCCCCGGTGGATGGACTTCGGCAGGGCCCTCGCCCAGCTCAAGCAGGGCATGCGCGCGACCCGCAAGGGCTGGAACGGGTCCGGCCAGTACGTGGTCTACCAGCCGGGCTACCCGGACGGGATCGGCATCAACGCCAACACGGCCCGCGCCACGGGCATCCCGGAGGGGACGGTGCGCGTGTTCCGGCCGTACCTGATGCTGCACACGGTGGACGGGTCGTTCGTTCCGTGGTCGCCCAGCGTGTCCGATGTCCTCGCCGACGATTGGATGATCGCCTCACCACACGGCGAGATCGTCTGGGGAGATGGGACCGTCGCATGACGGCCGTACAGGCCACCACGCCCGAACCTGAGGGCGTCGAATACCACTGGCTGATCAGCTACATCACGCCGTGCACCGGCGGATTCACCGTGTCGCAGCGCAGCGGCGTCGACCGTCTCACCGTGACCACCCGGCATGAGGCGTTCCAGCAGATCGGGCGATGTGTCGCCGAGCAGGCGGGGATGGACTTCGACGAGTTCGCGGTGCTGTTCTTCTCGCTGGAGCCGAACAGGCTCGACGATGGCCGTTCGGGTGTCCGGGTGAGCCCGTATCCGCCTGTCCCTCGCGTGTATGAGGCGCTGCGGTCGGATGTGTCTTCGGTGGGCTCACGGCTGGCGGAGATGGTGGACACGGTGCGAGGCGAGGACAGCACCCAGGAGGAGCAGGGCGATGGCGACGGCTGAGCAGGTGCGTGAGGTCGCCGCGTGGATACGCAAGAGGCTCCCGCCCGGTGGTGAGGCCGAGCCGACAGGAGACGGCGGGGTGACCGTGTGGAGCGGCTCCCGGTATCTCAAGTACGGGGCGGACGCCGTGGCGCGGCTGGTGCGCGAGTAGAGACGCCCGTCATTTAGCTGTTCGATCACTATCTGAGCCGCTGGACGACCTGTCCGGCGGCTTTTCTCATGTAGACACCCTGCGGCCTGATCACCGCAGGTAGGAAGCCCCGAGTCCTCCCGGCTCGGGGCTTCCGCATTTCCGGGAGAAGCTTTGAGCCGCCAGATAATCCTGCGCGCGTACCGGTACGCCCTCGACCCCACCCCCGCCCAGTCGGGTGATCTCAACCGGCATGCGGGAGCCGCCCGGTGGGCGTACAACCACGCTCTCGCCGTCAAGGTCGCCGCGCATGAGGAATGGCGGCGGCGTGTCGCTGGCCTCGTCGAGGCTGGTACGCCTGAGGTAGAGGCCCGGAAACAGGTCAAGGTGCCGGTCCCGGCTAAGCCGGCGATTCAGAAGGCGCTCAACCAGGTGAAGGGCGATTCGCGGACAGGCGTGGACGGGGTGTGCCCGTGGTGGCATGAGGTCAACACCTACGCTTTCCAGTCGGCGTTTCTCGATGCCGATACGGCGTGGAAGAACTGGATGGATTCGCTGAAGGGACGCCGTAAGGGGCGTCCTGTCGGCTATCCGAGGTTCAAGAAGCGTGGGGCGGTGGCGTCGTTCCGGCTCCACCACGATGTGAAAAGGCCGTCGATTCGCCTGGCCGGGTATCGCAGGCTTCGGCTTCCTCGTATCGGTGAGGTCCGGATTCACGGGTCCGGGAAGGATCTGGCCCGGGCGGTGGCCAGGGGCGACGCGGTCGTGCAGTCGGTCACGGTGTCACGTCGGGGGCACCGCTGGTATGCGTCGGTGTTGTGCAAGGTGACGGTGGAGATCCCGGACGGGCCGACGCGGGCGCAGCGGGCCCGGGGCGCGGTGGGCGTAGACGCCGGGGTGAAGGTGCTGGCCGCGTTGTCGAAGCCGTTGGATGCCGCTGATCCGGGCACGGTGATCGTGCCGAACGGCCGCCCCCTCGCCGTGGCGTCCCGCCGGTTGGTGAAGGCGCAGCGGGCCCTGGCGCGTAAACAGAAGGGGTCGAATCGGCGGGTTAAGGCCGTGCGGCGGGTCGCGCGGCTTCATCACGAGGTGGCGTTACGGCGCGGTACCGCGATCCACACCTTGACCAAACGTCTCGCCGCCGGGTTCGACACGGTCGCGGTCGAGGACCTGAACGTGGCTGGCATGGTCCGGTCGGCCAAGGGCACTGTCGAGCAGCCCGGGCGGAACGTGCGGGCGAAGGCCGGGCTGAACCGGTCGGTTCTCGATGCCGCGCTGGGGGAGATGCGCCGCCAGTTGGAGTACAAGACGGGCTGGTACGGGTCGAGGCTGGCGGTGGTCGACCGCTGGTTCCCGTCGTCGAAGACGTGTTCGGTGTGCGGGGCGGTGAAGGAGTCGCTGGCGTTGTCGGAGCGGGTGTACGTCTGTTCGGTGTGCGGGGCGCGTTTGGATCGGGACGTGAACGCGGCACGGAACATTGAGGCTGCGGGGATATGATCGTGTCGTCGCCTCCGACGGGGGGGAGACGTTAAACGCTCGTGGAGCTGGTGTTAGTCCTGCTGTTTGGTGGGCGGTCGGCTGTGAAGCGAGAAGGCACTGATGGTTTGGTGTCACCCCAGTGGAGTGATCCACTGGCTGTCTGTGTGTGCGTGGGTAGTGCTCGGTTTTCGGGTGGTTGGGGTGGTGCGCCGCAGGTCGCGGAGTGTCCGCCCCACGCGCGCCGGGGCTGGTCGCCGAACACCTCGGAGGGTCGGAGGCCGCTCCCGGGGAGGTCCGCCCCACGCGCGCCGGGGCTGGTCCCATGGCGTCGAGGGCCTGGCCGCGCGTACCCGGTCCGCCCCACGCGCGCCGGGGCTGGTCCTCGCCGATCTGATGCGCGAGTCCGGTCTCCCGGTTCGCCCCACGCGCGCCGGGGCTGGTCCGGGACGGTGTTCGATGCCACCGCAACTGATAAGTCCGCCCCACGCGCGCCGGGGTCGGTCCTACTGAACGTCGCTTGAGGCCGTGTGGCCTCGTGCCCGGCCGGGGTGCGCCCCACGCGTGCACGGGCCGATCCCCCCTAACACCGAGGAGTAGCCATGGCGATGGACACCGCCTATCTGGACGGGATCGCGAACGCGGGCGCCGCCCTGATCACCCACCTGGGGCTGGTCGATGACGTAGGCACCGAACTGTCCGGCGGCTCTTATGCCCGTCAGGCTGTCACGTGGACCAGCAGCAGCGGCGGGGAGATCAGCCCTACGGCTGACCTGGTATTCGATGTGCCCGCGTCTGCAACGGTCGCCGGATGGCGCGGCTATTCGGCGTCGACGGCAGGCACCGACTATGGGGGTACGGCTCTGACCAGTCAGGCGTTCGCGACGGCGGGCACCTACACGCTTTTGGCCGCCTCCACATCGATCACGCACAGCTCAAGCTGACCCGGGCCGAGTAGATGGCGGTCCGGTTTGCAGCCGACGGCCGGGATTACCACCGCGTCGTCAACCTGGGCACGGTCACCCAATTCAGCATCACCTGCTGGATGAAAATCAGTGTCGACCGGAACACCTTTTCGACCGCGTGGTGTCTGGACAACGGCACCACCTCCGACTGCTACCTGCTTCAGGCAGACAGCACAGGCACGGCACTGTTCACCTTCAGTGGGGTTACCCCTCAGACTTTGAACGGCGGCGACCTCACCGTCGGCGACTGGTACTTCGTCGGAGTCTCGGTGTCAGGCGGCGACGGCACCGCCATCGTGCGAAAGCTCGACACGAGCTCATTCACAGCCACCACATGGACGGGTGTCAACCCCAGCACCAACATGGTGAATTTGCGGCTGGGAGAGTCGGTTTTCACCGGTGAGTGGCTTAACGGCTGCCTGTCGTCCGTCAAAATCTGGACCGGCGCCACTCTCACCCAAACCGAACTGGAAGCGGAGTATCCGTCCTACAGCCCGGTCCGGACCGCCAACCTGTTCGCCTGGTACCGGTTCGAGGGCCCGTCCACAACCGACGACTCGGGTAACGGCAACACCCTGTCGGGGGGCAACAACACCACTCAAGAGGCTGACCCGCAGCTCGCCGAAGCGCATTCCGGTGGCTCGGCGGCCACAGTATCCGTCACACCATCCGGTTCGGGCAGCCTGGCTGTCTCCGCAGGGTCGGCGGTGTCCGCCACAGTAGCCACCGTAGGGGCTGGGACACCGGCCGCGTCCGGCGGATCATCGGCGGCAACGGCTATCACGGTCGGCGGCGGCGGCACACCAAACACCCAGGACGGCACCGCTACATCGGTAACGGTCGCCTCAACGGGCGGCGGCACACCCGGCATCACGACCGGAACGGGCACCGTCGTCGCCGTGTCCCCCTCCGGCTCGGGCAACCCGAATGTCTCCGGCGGGTCTGCGGCGGCCGTGTCCGCCGCACCGGCCGGGGCAGGCACAGCAGAC
>DATCWZ010000544.1:0-3025 GCA_036566065.1 Streptomyces sp.
GGGCTGATGCCAGCTCGGCCGCCCAGTGCGGTTCAGCGCCGCGCGCGGCCAGTTCCGCGTCGGTGAGCGGGCCGAGGACCCGCAGCAGATCGGCGACGCCCTCGATGTCCTTGATCTTCCGGTCGTCGGTCAGCCACTGCAGCTCGCGCTCCAGCTCCGCCAGCACATCGGCGTCCAGGAGTTCGCGAAGCTCCGCCTGGCCGAGCAGTTCCGCCAGCAGGTGGGAGTCCAGTGACAGCGCGGCGGCCCGGCGCTCGGCGAGCGGAGAGTCGCCCTCGTACAGGAACTGCGCGACGTAACCGAACAGGAGCGAGCGCGCGAACGGCGACGGCTCCTGGGTGGTCACCTCGACCAGCCGGATGCGGCGCGCCTCCAGATCACCCATCAGCTCGGCGAGCCCTGGAACGTCGAAGACGTCCTGGAGACATTCCCGCACCGCTTCCAGGACGATCGGGAACGAGCCGAACTCGGACGCCACCTGGAGGAGTTGAGACGCCCGCTGGCGCTGCTGCCACAGCGGCGTGCGCTTGCCCGGGCTGCGCCGGGGCAACAGCAGGGCGCGTGCGGCGCATTCGCGGAAGCGGGAGGCGAACAAGGCGGAACCGCCTACCTGTTCGGTGACGGTCTGGGCGATCTCGCCCTGGTCGAAGACCACATCGGCCGCGCCGACCGGCGGCTGCTCGCTGTCGTACGAGACGCCCGGCGAACCGTGCCCGGACGGCTCGGCGGCCCTGGAGGAGTTTTCGCCCTGCGCGGGGTCGAAGCCGAACAGGTCGAGACCCATCAGGTCCGCGTCGGGCAGCCTCAGCACGATGCCGTCGTCGGCGTGCATGACCTGTACGTCCATGCCGTACCGCTCACCGAGCCTGGCGGACAGGGCCAGCGCCCACGGGGCGTGCACCTGTGCCCCGAACGGCGAGTGCACGACGACCCGCCAGTCGCCCAGTTCGTCACGGAAACGCTCGACGAGGATCGTCCGGTCATCCGGCACATGACCGCAGGCGCGGCGCTGTTCGTCGAGGTAGGACAGGATGTTGTCCGATGCCCAGGCGTCCAGGCCGGCGCTGAGCAGCCGCAGCCGGGCGTCCTCCGGTGGCAGCGCGCCGATCTCCCGCAGGAAGGCGCCCAGCGCGCGGCCCAGTTCCAGCGGGCGGCCCAGTTGGTCGCCCTTCCAGAACGGCAGCCGGCCGGGGACGCCGGGCGCGGGCGTGACCAGGACCCGGTCCCGGGTGATGTCCTCGATCCGCCAGGACGTGGTGCCCAGCGTGAAGACATCGCCGACCCGTGATTCGTAGACCATCTCCTCGTCCAGCTCGCCGACCCGCCCGCCGCCCTTCTTCGGGTCGGCCCCGGCGAGGAAGACCCCGAAGAGTCCCCGGTCGGGGATGGTGCCGCCGGAGGTGACGGCAAGCCGCTGCGCGCCGGGCCGGCCCGTGACCGTACCGGTGACGCGGTCCCATACCACACGCGGCCGCAGCTCGGCGAAGGCGTCGGACGGATAGCGCCCCGCGAGCATGTCCAGCACGGCTGTGAACGCCGACTCGGGGAGCGAGGCGAAGGGGGCCGCGCGGCGCGCCAGGGCCAGCAGGTCGTCGGCCTGCCAGGTGTCGAGCGCGACCATGGCGACCAGGTGCTGTGCGAGCACGTCCAGAGGGTTGGACGGAATCCGCAGGGCCTCGATCGCCCCCTCGCGCATCCGCTCGGTGACCACCGCCGCCTGCACCAGGTCGCCGCGGTACTTCGGGAAGACCACTCCGGTGGACACCGCGCCCACCTGGTGCCCGGCCCGGCCCACCCGCTGCAGCCCCGAAGCCACCGACGGCGGCGACTCGACCTGGATCACCAGGTCCACGGCGCCCATGTCGATACCGAGCTCAAGACTTGACGTGGCCACCACGGCGGGCAGCCTGCCCGCCTTCAGGTCCTCCTCGACCTGGGCGCGCTGCTCCTTGGACACCGAGCCGTGGTGCGCCCGGGCCAGCAGGGCGGGAGCGCCCCTGGCCGCACCCGACTCGGCCATGATCTCGGCGGGGGAGTGCGCCTCGGGCATGCTCTCGCCGGTCGCCCGCTCGTACGCGATCTCGTTCAGCCGGTTGCAGAGGCGCTCCGCGAGACGCCGCGAGTTTGCGAAGACGATGGTGGAACGGTGTGCCTGCACCAGGTCGGCGATCCGCTCCTCGACATGGGGCCAGATCGACGGCTTCTCCGCCTGCTCTGCGCCGCCGTCCACGGCCGGGGAGCCGCCGAGCTCGCCCAGATCCTCGACGGGCACGACGACCGACAGTTCGAAGCGCTTGGCGGACGGCGGCTGGACGATCTCCACCCTCCGCCGCGGCGACAGGAAACGAGCCACCTCGTCCACCGGGCGGACCGTCGCCGACAGGCCGATCCGGCGGGCAGGCCGGGGCAGCAGCTCGTCCAGACGCTCCAGCGATACGGCGAGGTGGGCGCCGCGCTTGGTCCCCGCCACGGCGTGCACCTCGTCCAGGATCACCGTCTCGATCCCCGTCAGCGCCTCCCGGGCGGAGGAGGTCAGCATCAGGAACAGCGACTCCGGTGTGGTGATCAGGATGTCCGGCGGCTTCACCGCCATCGAGCGCCGCTCGGCCGGAGGGGTGTCGCCCGAGCGGATACCCACCCGTACCTCCGGCTCCGGCAGGCCGAGCCGCACCGACTCCTGACGGATACCCGTCAGCGGGGAGCGGAGATTGCGCTCCACATCGACGGCGAGCGCCTTCAGCGGTGACACGTACAGCACGCGGCAGCGCTTCCTCGCGTCCGCCGGCGGCGGGGCGGCGGCCAGGGCGTCCAGCGAGGCGAGAAAGGCGGCGAGGGTCTTGCCGGATCCGGTCGGCGCGACGACCAGCACGTCCGACCCCTCGCCGAGGGCACGCCAGGCGCCCTCCTGCGCGTCCGTGGGCGCGTCGAAGGCGCCTGCGAACCAACTACGGGTCGCGGGCGAGAACGATTCGAGTGCGGAACCGGCCATGTCCCCCATCGTGCACCCCGGCACTGACAACGGCCG